>MGPV01000054.1:0-34561 GCA_001797615.1 Deltaproteobacteria bacterium GWC2_65_14 | reverse complement strand
TCGCCACCACCCGGGCCCCCATGGCGGAGGCCATCCGCACGCCGAGGTGCCCCAGTCCGCCCATCCCGGCGATGGCGACGGTCTTCCCGGCCAGGTTTCCGGCGCGCCGCAGAGGGGAAAAGACGGTGATCCCCGCGCACAGGAGGGGAGCGGCGGCGACCAGGTCGAGCCCCTCCGGGATCTTGTGGGTGAAGGCGGCCGGCGCCGTGAGGTACTCCGCGTAGCCGCCGTAGACCGTGATCCCGGTGCTCTTCTGCGCGGCGCAGAGCATCTCCGCGCCGGACCGGCAGGGGACGCAGCCCCCGCAGGCATATTGCATCCAGGGGACGCCGACCGGGTCCCCGGCCGAGAGCCCGGGGACGCCGTCGCCCGCCCTCTCCACCACCCCGGTCACCTCGTGCCCCGGGACGATCGGCAGGGGAGTCCCCCAGTCCTTCCAGTCGCCGTCCACCAGGTGAAGGTCGCTGTGGCAGACCCCGCACGCCTTGACGCGGATCAGCACCTCCCCCGGCCCGGGCTCCGGGCGGGGAAGATCGGTCAGGGCCAGCGGTTTTCCGAACGTTTCGCAGAGGGCGGCTCTCATCGGGGATCCTCCCGTTTCCTCAGGCCTCGAGTTCCGTGACGTCGATCTCGTGGGACAGTTCGATGCATCCCGAAACGCTCATCGCGGCGGGGCACTGGGTGAGGTAGGCCCCCAGCGCTTCTTTTGCCTCCGCGCTCTTGCCCGGAGGCGCCTTCAGGGTGTACCGGACCCGGATCCTTACGATCTTCATCACCCCGGCGACATCCTCGATCTCCCCCTCGATGTCGGCCCGGTAGCGGTCGCCGAAGGTCGGGATCTTCCTGCTGGCCAGCACCGCGGCCAGTGTCCCCATCATTCAGCCGCCGACCGCGCCGACGATGTGGTCGAGGGTGGCGGCATGCTCCTTCTCCGGCTCGATCTTGTAGAACTTCTTGATCCCTCCGTGGACCCCGTAGTAGACCGGCTCCGGGAACCCCTCGATCATCGCCTTGCGGGTGGGACCCTTCTCCCGGGTGATCGTGATCCGCGACGTGTGGACGACCTGCCCCATGGCACACCTCTCCTCCTGGAATAGGAACTCCGTTTTGCCGCTGCAGAAACCAGCATACGGGATTCTCTTTCCCGGTTCAAACCCCCTGGAAAAATCGTGGATCCTATTCCTCCTCGCCGTCGTCGAGGAATCGGGTCCATGTGGAGGGGGCAGCGGATGAAAAAAAGGTAAGGATTTCCCAGCCTGTTTCCGTTATGAAGGAGCAGGGGGCATCGGAATCGTCGGATGCCGCAGTCCCGGGGGGGTATTTTGATCGCGCTCTTCGTCGTATCCGCGATCTTCCAGTTTCTGGCGGCCGCGCTTTCCCTGCGGTTTGTCTACCACAAGCGTCTGGGGCCCCACTGGTCGCTCGTCACGCTGGCGCTGCTGCTGATGGGAGTGCTCCGGGTCGGGTCGATCGTCCAGATGGTGGCGGACGGGGATCCCGGGAGCGGGGAGATGACCGTCCCGGTGGTCGAATTCGGGATCTCCTTCCTCCTGGCGACCGGGTTCGCCCTCACGGAGCGATGGTTCTTCCTGAAGGAACGGCTCGAGCGCCGCTTCCGCGTCATGGCGGGCGTGGACCAGGCGGTGATCGGCGTCCTGGAGGAGGAGCGGATCCTCTCCCTCGTCTGCGAGGGGCTGACCTCGGGCCGCGGCTACGCGCTGGCATGGATCGGGGCCGGCGACCCGGACGGCAGGGTCCGGGTCGCGCGGAGCGCCGGATCCGGAAGAGGCGTTCTCTCGAGGATCGCCGTCCGCTGGGACGACTCCCCGGAGGGACAGGAGCCGACGGGGAAGGCGATCCGCACCGGCATGCCCTGTGTGGTGAACCGGGTCCGGGGCGCCGCCGCCCTCCTCCCCTGGAAGGCGGTCTTCGAGACCTTCCGGATCCGGAGCGCGGCCTCCTTCCCGATCCGCGGGAGGGGGATGGCGCCGATGGCGCTCACCCTGTACGGGTCGGTCGAGGACGCCTTCGACCCGCTCGAGGTCGAGGCCCTCAAGGCGATGGCGTCGAGGCTCGAGACCGCGATCCTCAGCGCCAGGCGGCACGAAATGTTCGTCTGCGCGAAGAACGCCTACGACGACCTGCTGGGGACCCAGCGGGACGGGGTGATCCTGGTCCGGGGAGGAAGGATCGTGCGGGTCAACCCGGCCGGCGCCGCGATGCTCGGATACCCTTCCGCGGAGGAACTCGCGGGCGCGGAGTATGCCCGGATCTTCCCCCCGGAGATTCGGGACGGTCAGTTCGCCCGCATGGAGCGTCTTTCGGAGCAGGGGAACGGCGAGGAAGCCCGGGAGATACCGATCCTCCGGAAGGACGGAAGTGTCTTCCCCTGTGAGCTGACGGTGACCTGGGTGCCGAGGGGGAACCGGAACGAGGACTACGAGCCCTTGATGAAGGGGCCTCTCGGGATGATCCTCCTCCGGGATGTCACGCAGCGGAAACAGGTGCTGGAGGATCTGCGGTCGGAGCGGGATTTTTCCTCGAGGATTCTCGATGTCTCCGGGTCGCTCGTGATGCAGCTGGGGCAGGGCGGAGAGATCCTCCTCTTCAACCGGATGTGCGAGGAGGTCACCGGCCGTACGGCGGGGCAGGTGCTCGGGCGGCGCGCGGCCGACCTTCTCGTCCCCGCCGAGCACCGGGCCCCGTTCGAGGAATTGCTGCAGAGGATCCGGAGCGGGGAGGACCCCGGGGCGTCGGAGCACCCACTCCTGGGCAGGCGGGGGGAAGAGCGGATCATCGTGTGGAGTGCGGCCGTCCTGCCGGACGCCGAAGGGAAGCCGTCCTCCATCCTTGCGGTCGGGTCCGACGTCACCGAGAGGCGACGCCTCGAACGGCAGGTCGTCGCGATGCAGAAGCTGGAGGCGGTGGGGACGCTGGCGGGCGGGGTGGCGCACGACTTCAACAACATCCTGACCGGGATCCTGGGGAACCTGGATCTCGCCCGGAGGTTGCTCAAGCCGGAGTCCGCGGCCCTGGCGCCGGTCGAGGAGTCGATCCATGCGTCGGAGCGGGCGGCGCGGCTCGTCCGCCAGCTGCTCGAATTTTCCAGGCGCTCCCCGATCGAGCGGGAGGCCGTGAACGTGGGGAGCGTGGTCGCGGAAGTGGTGCACCTGTTCTCCCAGACGATCGACCGCCGGATCGGCGTGGACATGCTTTCGCCGCCGGACCTGTGGCCTGCCGCCGCCGATTCCGGGCAGCTCCAACAGGTGCTGATGAACCTGTGCGTGAACGCGCGGGATGCCGTGACGGAGTGCCTGGACGGCGCCCGGAAGGTCCCCACGGCGCCGGGCGGATTCCGCATCCGGGTTTCCGCGGAAAACGTGACAATTCCCGAGGAGTATCTCCGCTCCTTCCCCTACGCCCGGGAAGGGGATTTCGTCATGGTCTCGGTCGTCGACAACGGTGTCGGGATGGACGAGGAGACCCGGCGGAGGGTCTTCGAGCCGTTCTTCACCACGAAGAAGATGGGTCGCGGGACCGGGCTGGGGCTCTCCACCGTCTTCGGGATCGTCAAGCAGCATGCCGGCTGGATCAACGTGGAGAGCCGCAGGGACGAGGGGAGCGCCTTCCGTGTCTACATCCCCCGGGCGGGGGAGCCGGTGAGGCAGACGGAGGCGGTCCCGGAACAGCCCGGTTCGCACCGGGGGAAGGAGACGGTCCTCCTGGCCGACGACGAGGAGATGATCCGGGACCTGGGACGGCAGGTCCTCGAGATCCACGGCTACACGGTGCTCTCCGCGGCCGACGGGCAACAGGCGATCGACATGTTCGTCCGGTACCGCAAGCGCATCGACCTCGTCCTCCTGGACCTGTCGATGCCCCGCCTCTCCGGCATGGAGGTCCTGGAGCGGATCCGGAAGCTGGACCCCGGGGCCAGGGTCATTCTTTCCAGCGGCTACCGCTCCGAGGACGACGAGGCCGCGGGAAAGGCTTCGCGGGCGTCCGCCTTCCTGGCGAAGCCCTACCGGGCCGATCTCCTCGCGAAAACCGTCCGGGAGGTGCTCGACCGAGACCGGCCCGGACATCCCCCGGGGTGAATCCGTCGGGTTCGTTGTCGAAAAGCAGACAATCGTTACCTTTTCCTTACACTACTGTTTTCGTCTCCGGAGCGAGGTTCCGTGGAAAGCTCCCGATGTTAAAGGAGCTATCGGGATGGCACAAGGATTGCCGTTTCCGTAGCCGGTAGGCACCCGTCACCGGAAGGAGGAACCCACCATGAACACGGGAGACACCGCGTTCATTCTGCTCTCCGCGGCGCTTGTGATGCTCATGACTCCGGGTCTCGCCCTGTTCTACGGGGGGATGGTCCGCAGGAAGAACACCCTGGGCACCATCATGCAGTCGCTGATCGTGATCGGCCTGGTCAGCGTCGAATGGCTTTTCATCGGGTACTCCCTTTCCTTCGGCCCGGACGTGAAGGGGATCATCGGGGACCTCTCCTGGTTCGCGCTGCGCGGCGTGGGGCTCGACCCCTACCCGGACTACGTGGCGACGGTCCCCCACCAGGCGTTCATGATCTACCAGGCGATGTTCGCGGTGATCACTCCGGCGCTCATCACCGGGGCCTTCGCCGAGCGGCTGAAGTTCTCGGCCTTCCTCGTCTTCGTGCTCCTCTGGTCGCTGCTGGTCTACTGCCCGGTCGCCCACTGGGTCTGGGGGGTCGGGGGATGGATCCGGAACCTCGGCGTGCTCGACTTCGCCGGCGGGACGGTGGTCCACATCACCTCCGGGGCGAGCGCCCTGGCGGCGGTCCTGGTCGCCGGGAAGCGCCGGGGACACGGGACCGACAACATGGCCCCCCACAACCTCCCGATGACGGTGCTCGGCGCCGGGATCCTCTGGTTCGGCTGGTTCGGGTTCAACGCCGGCAGCGCCCTGTCGGCGGGGGGACTCTCCACCAGCGCCTTCGTGGTGACCCACATGGCCGCGTCGACGGCGATGCTCTCCTGGGCCTTCGCGGAGTGGATCCACCGCGGGAAGCCGACCGTCCTGGGAGCCGCCTCCGGCGCGGTGGCGGGGCTGGTCGCGATCACCCCGGCGGCGGGGTTCGTCGGCCCGGTCTCCGCCGTCGCGATCGGAGGGGTGGCGGGCGCGCTCTGCTACGGCGCGGTGATGATGAAGGGCAGGCTCGGGTACGACGACTCGCTCGATGTCGTCGGGGTCCACGGCGTCGGCGGCACCTGGGGAGCCCTCGCCACCGGGTTGTTCGCCTCGACGGCGGTCAACGCGGCGGGGGGAAACGGCCTGTTCTTCGGGAATCCGGGGCTTCTCGCCGTCCAGGCGGCGGCCGCGGCGGTCTCGGCGGCCTACGCGTTCGTCGTGACCTGGCTGCTGTTCCGGCTCCTGGACAGGGTGGTGGGGCTGCGCGTGCCCGGCGAGGAGGAGGTCATGGGGCTCGACCTCGCCCAGCACGGGGAGGCGGGCTACAACTGGTAGGCGCCGTTCCTCCCGGTTCCGGGCGCTACCGGTAAGGTTTCATGGCGAACCTCCGCCGCGCCTTCGGGCGCGACGCGAGCTCCAGGAACCGGTCGGTCCGGATCCGGTCCAAGGAGACCTCCATGTCGTGTTTCGCGAAACAGGCTTTCAGCATATCGAAATGCTCCATGAAGTAGAAAGCGGCGGAATTGTACCCGTAGTTTAGCACCTGGACACGCTCCGAGAAATTCATGCTCCCGTAGAGGAAGAGGGTGGACTCCATCGGGGCCGGCTCGAGCAGCAGGAAGTCGATGTCGGGATGGCGCTTCCGGTAGACCTCCATCGCCAGCTCGAGCTTCACCCGGGAGTTGATCCGGAAGGTCTGGTCCGCGATGTTCGGGAACCCGATCTCCGTGATCGAGCTGCAGTTCCCGAGGATCGTGGGGATGCAGACCACGGTCCGGTCGTTGTAGACGGGCACGGTCGGGTTGATCATCACCACCAGCCCGGCCCCAACCCCCACCGGGATGTCGAGGTGGCCGGCCCGCTCGGTCGCGCCGTCCACGAAGAAGCGGTCGGCGATCCGCACCGGCTCGAAGAAGACCGGGATGGCGCAGGAGGCCTGGATCGCCTTCGAGACCGGGACGTCTTCGACCGCCTGCTTCCCGAACACCCACCGTTCCCCGGTGTCGATCTCGGTGGCGACGATGAAGAGTTCCCGCGCGGTTTCCCGGAAGTCGTTCGTCCGCCCCTCCCCGGAGAGGATCCTCCGCACGTACCGCTCGAGGTTCTCGTTCGAAAAAAACCCTGCCGGGAGGAACTGCTCGAACATCGAGATCGTGTTCAGGAGGGTGATCTCCTGCCGCTCGCGGCGCAGGTAGCGGAAGACCGGGCCGATGTTCCGCGCGAACCGCCAGGCGGACCGAAAGAGGGGAGAAACGCGGATCCTGTAGATGTCCTCCCGGCGCAAAAGCAGGGGGTGACCCTCCTCCCCCAGGATTCCCTTGCACATCTCGGCCACCGAGATCCCGTTCGCGAGGAAGGCGGCCAGGATGCTGCCGGAGCTGATCCCGACGAAAGTGTCGAAATCGATCGCCTTTTTCCCGCGGACGACGAACTCGTCGAGGGCGGAGAGGACTCCCAGCTCATAGACTCCCCCCGTGATTCCGCCTCCACCGAGGACCAGCGCCGATTTAGTACTCCGCTTCATAAATACGGTGTCGCACCGAGAGCGGCGCTCGAATGCAGCCGTATTTGTGAAACGGAGTACTGGTCCATCGGAAACAAGGATAGGGGTTCTCCCGGCGGGGTGCAAGCGGGGAAACCTTTGTGCTATTGTGGCAATCCTATAGGGGAATTCATCCCTTGCGAGGAAGCCTTCCGGAATGACAAGACGCTTGCTGCTGCTGCTGGCCCATCCCGACGACGAAACCTTCGGGCCGGGGGGAACGATCGCCCGGTACGCACGCGAGGGAGTCGAGGTCACCCTCGTGACGGCGACGAGGGGAGAGGAGGGGATGACGGGCGATCCTCCGGTAGCGGAGCGGGATCGGCTCGGCGAGGTCCGCGAGAGGGAGCTGCGGGAGGCGGCCGGGATCCTGGGGATCCGGGAGGTCGTCTTCCTCGGGTTCCGGGACAAGCAGCTCGTTCACACGCCGCGCGAGCGGATTCTCGGGAAAACGGTCGAGCAGATCCGCAGAGTCCGTCCCCATGTCCTGATCGGGTTCGGGCCCGAAGGAGTCTCCCGGCATCCGGACCACGTGGCGATGTCGGCGATCGCCCTCGAGGCGTTCGACGCCGCCGCCGACCCCTCCCGCTTTCCCGGTCCAAAGGGAAACGGGATGTCCCCGTGGGCCCCGTACAAATTGTACCAGTTCGAGATCGCCCGGGAGATCCTCGAACGGTGGGGGATCCCTCTCGCGGGTGTTCCCCGGAAGGAGCTGACGACCTTCATCGACACCTCCTCCTTCGTGGACACCAAGATCGAGGCCTTTGCCTCCCACAAGACCCAGGAGAAGGATGCCCGCCGGATCCTCTCCAGGGAAGGGTATCTGGAATTCTGCCGCCTCGAGAGCTACGTCCTTGCCAGGCACAGGGGCTGCGCGGTCTCCCTTCCCGAGGAGGATCTCTTCCAGGGGATTCCGGACATGGAGAACTCCCGTACGTGAAGGTCGGGATCTTCGGAAACGGAGGGGTCGGGAAGAGCACGCTCTTCCGCTCCCTGTCGGGGGGGGGCGACGCCTCCGGGTCTTCCGGCCGGCATGCCGGGGTCTGCACGATCAAGGTGCCCGACGACCGCGTGGACCGTCTGGCCGAAATCTATCGTCCGAAAAAGACCACCCATGTCTCCATCGTCTTCACCGAGATCGACCCGGGGGAGGGTACGCTGCTTCCCCCGGAAACCCTCGTCCGGATCCGGAACGTCGATGTCCTGGACCTGGTGCTCCGGGGATTCGCGGACGACTTCCGTCCCGCCCCCCCGGAAGGGCTGAATCCCCTCAAGGAGTTCCGGGAGATCCTGTCGGAGCTGGTGCTGTCCGACTATCTCGTCGCCCAGAAGAGGATCGAGCGGATGACGAAGGAGGCCCGCAGGGACGCCGAGTGGTCCGCTCTCCACCGCGTGATCGAGTCGCTCGAGAACGGGCTGCCGGTCCGGGAGATTTCCCTGGCGGCGGAGGAGGCCCGCACCCTGTCGGGGTTCCGGTTCGTCAGCCAGCTTCCGCTCGTCCTCGCGCTGAACGTGGGAGAGGAGGCGATCCGGGGGGAGCCGTTTCCGGAGCTTTCGGAGGTCGCCTCCTCGAAGGGGATCCCCCTGGTGCGGCTCTGCGCCCTGGTCGAGGAGGAGATATCCCGGCTCTCCCCCGGAGAGCAGGCCGAGTTCCTCCGGGAGATGGGGGTCGGCCGGGGGGCCCGGGACCGGCTGGTTCGGGCCGCGCTCGAGGCGATGGACCACATCTCCTTTTTCACGGTAGGGGAGGATGAGGTGAGGGGCTGGAACGTCCGCAGGGGGACGACCGCCCACGCGGCGGCGGGGAAGATCCACTCCGACATGGGGAAGGGCTTCATCCGCGCGGAGGTGATCGACTGCGGGGAGTTCTTTCGCTGCGGCTCCATGGCGAACGCGAAAACCGGAGGGAAGCTGAGGCTGGAAGGGAAGGACTACGTCGTCCGGGACGGGGAGATCGTGCATGTCCGGTTCAACGTGTAGGACGGTCCGGGAGGGGGAAAAAACCGCTAAATATCCCCCCCGGCCTGCCCGAAAAGAGAGGATGTGAGCGGGAAAATCGACATCCGTCCCGGGGTTCCGGGTGTCCCGTCGAACGGGGAGCGGCTGCTCGTCGTGGACGACGAGGAGTTCATCCGGCTGCTGGTCCGAGAGCGGCTGGAGGTCGCCGCAGTGGAGCGGAATTCCGGCGGAGCGGGGACGCGCGATGTCGTCCCCCGGTGAGGGAGGCCGCTCCCCCTTTCCGCTGGACGAGGCGGAGCGCGCGGAGCTTCTCGCGATCGCGAGGAGGGCCGTGTCCGCCACCCTCGGGGGGGAGGGGATTCGGAAGGAACCGCCCTCCTCGGAGACGCTTTTGGCCCCCGGGGCCGCCTTCGTGACCCTGACCCTGGAAGGAAGCCTCCGGGGGTGCATCGGGTACACGGAAGCGAAGTCGCCCCTCTACCGGACCGTCCAGGAGTGCGCGATCGCGGCGGCGACCGAGGATCTCCGCTTTCCTCCCGTGACCCAGGACGAGGTCGGGAAGGTCCGGTTCGAGATCTCCGTTCTCTCTCCTCTCTTCCCCGTTTCCCCGGGGGAGATCGCCGTCGGGACCCACGGCCTCGCGATCCGGAAAGGAATGCACAGAGGGCTGCTGCTCCCCCAGGTGGCCGCGCTGCATGGCTGGAACCGGGAGACCTTCCTCTCCCGCCTGTGCGCGAAGGCCGGGCTGCCGGGGGACGCCTGGAGGGAGGAGGTCGAGCTCTATTCCTTCACGGCGGAGGTGTTCGGGGAGTAGTCAGCTTCTTTGGGCCAGGATCCCTTCCCGGAGCTTCGCCTTGAGCACCTTGCCGGCGCTGTTCTTCGGGAGCCGGGGGAGGAAGGAGACCGCCCGGGGGATCTTGAAGGGGGCCATGTTGCTCCGGCAATGGGCGAGGATCTCCTCCGCGTCCGCCCGGGACCCCTCCCGCAGTGTGAGGAAGGCGACCGGGATCTCCCCGAGGGCGTAGTCGGGGCGTCCGACGACGGCCGCTTCCTCCACGCCGGGGTGCTCCGCGAGAACCGACTCGATCTCCCGGGGAGTGACCGGGATTCCGCCGACCATCAGGGTATCCCGCATCCGGTCGACGATATAGAGGTATCCCTCCTCGTCCACGGAGGCCACGTCCCCCGTGTGGAGCCAGCCCTCCCGGAGGACCTCCGCCGTGGACTCCGGATCCTCGAAATACCCCTCGAAGACGTTCTCCCCCCGGGCCACGATCTCCCCGACCTGGTTCGGCGCGATCGGCCGTCCTTCCCCGTCCACCACCCGGATCTCCACCCCGACCGCCTCCTTTCCCACCGAGGTCAGCTTCCGCATGTAGGGGCTGCTCTCGTCGAGGGAATGGTCCTCCGGGTGAAGAAAGGAGAGAATCCCCGCCGACTCCACCTGCCCGTAGGACTGCACCATGTCGCACCGGAAGAACCGGATGGCGCGGCGCAGCAGGTCGAGAGGGATGGAGGATCCTCCGTAGAGCACCGTGCGCAGCGTGGCGAGATCGTACCGCTCCGCCGCGGGGAGGGAGAGGATCCGGGCGATCATGGCGGGGGTGAGGAGCACGTGGGTGACCTTGCGGCGCTCGATCGTCCCCAGCACCCCGTCGGGATCGAACTCGTCCTGCAGGTGGATCGTTCCCCCGACGTAGAGATACCGTAGCAGTCTCCCGGTTCCGGCGATGAAGGGGAGGGGGGTGCAGGAGAGAAAGACGTCCTTCCGCGAGAGCCCGAGCTCCACGGCGGCGGAGGCGGCGGCGGCGAGGAGGTTCCGGTGGGACAGCATCGCCCCCGTCGGGCGACCGGAGCGCTCGCCGGTGTAGACCTGCAGGGCGATATCCCGGTCCGACGAGGGGATGTCGGCGGGGGGTTCCGGGGCTCCCTTCCGCGGAAGGAGGGGGTAGCCGTTCCGGGAGGAGTCGATGCAGTAGGCTTCCGTCCTCCCCGCAAGGGCCGGGAACAGCTCGTTCACCCTCTCCTCGAATTCCGAGGCGAACAGGAGAACGCGGGCTCTCGAATGGATAAGGAGTTGCCGGAGCTCCCGTGCGATGAACAGCGGGTTCAGGGGGACGAAGATCCCTCCCGCCGCGGGGACGGCGAAGAGCAGCTCCACGTACCGCAGGGAGCTCTGCGAGAGGACCGCCACGCGGTCTCCCTTCCGCACCCCGAGACCGTGGAGAGCGGCGGCGGTCCGCCGCACGAGCGGTTCGAGGCCGCCGTAGGAAATCTCTTCTCCCTCCGTGGAGAGCGCGGTGCGGGCGGAATGGACTCTCGCGTTGTGGGCCAACAGGTCGCGGAGCAGCAACAGGACTCCCTCCCTTCCCCGGCTCCGGAAATCCAGCGTATACTACACCCGGTTTCCCCGTAAAGCGCGAAAGGAGCCCCATGCACTCCGAAGAACTGGAGATCTACCCCATCGACCACCGGGGCAAGGTCTACAGCATCATCACCGCGACCGACATGACCTTCCGCGAGGTCCGGGGGATGCTGGACTGGCTGGCCGGACAGGATGCGTTCCCCCCGTCGCCGGACGACGGATTCCCGGGATCCGGAAAGCTGTTCACCTGCGTGATCGAGGGGGTCGTCCTCGAGGTGGACGTCCAGGGGTTCGAGGTGCTCGTCCTCCGGCGGAGCGGTCCGGAATGAGGGCTGCGGGAAACCGCGCGCCGGTCTGCCCGAGGGCGGGGGTGCCCCGGTCCGCGTAGCGGGGGAGAGGCCCCCGGAACGCGGGAACCGGTCAGGCTGCGGCCACGACCAGCAGGTGGGTGTCCCCTTCCGCCGTGTTTTTCCACCGGTAGGGGGTGTTGCCGCGGCAGTAGAGGCTGTCCCCTTCCTCAAGCATCAGGGTGGTCCCGTTCAGATCCACCTCCAGCGCTCCCCGGATCACGAAGAAGAAATCGTCCCCCGGGTGGTTCACGTAGTCCTCCCCGCTGGCCGAACCGGGCTGCAGGGTGCAGTGCAGGGGGCGAAAGCGCTGGCCGGGGATCCCGGAGCCGAGACTCCGGAAGTCCACGTTCCGGAGATCCGTCGCCACCGGGTTCCTCGTGGACGCGCGCGTGAGGAGATACTCGGTCTCGGTTTCCCCGAGCAGCGAGGAGAGCGATTCGCCGAGGGCCCTCCCGATGCTGGCCAGGGTGGTCACGGTCGGGGAGGAGACGTTCCGCTCGATCGCGCTGATCGCCGTGGCGGACATCCCGCTTTTCTCCGACAGCTCCTGGAGCGTCAGCCCCTTCCTTTTCCGGACGCTCTTGATCCGTTTTCCGACATCGATCATCAAGGAAAATCCCCCTTGCTATAGGATACCGTGCTGTAAAAGCCCTGCACACCGGATCTTCGGGAAAGTGCATCCGGGCACAGAATACCGTTAAGATGGTCGAATCCCGGGAATGGTTCCCCGGAGGGGCGGATCGCCGGGGCGAAATTCCTTGAATTGGGAGTCCCGGAAAAATAGAATTGCACTCACGCTTGAACATTCCCACAGAAGCCTCCATGGAGGACACACATGCCCGCGAATCTTCTTCCCAGTGAAAGCTACAGCATCACGATGCGTGTGGAGATCCAGAACCGGCCCGGAATGCTTGGAAAAGTCACCACGGCGATCGGGGAAGCGGGAGGGGACATCGGTGCCGTCGACCTGTCCGGCGTCGGGAAAGGGACCGTGATGCGGGACATCACCGTCCGGGCCCGGGGGATCGACCATGCCCAGGAGATCATCAAGGTGGTCCGCCAGGTACCGGGGGTCAAGATCGGCAACGTTTCCGACCGCACCTTCCTGAAGCATCTGGGCGGCAAGATCGAGATCGCGAACAAGATCCCGGTGAAGACCCGCAACGACCTCTCCATGGCCTACACCCCCGGCGTGGCGCGGGTCTGCATGGCGATCGCGAAGGATGTGAAAAAGTCGTTCACCCTGACGATCCGACGCAACACGGTGGCGGTGGTGTCCGACGGAACGGCGGTGCTCGGACTCGGGGATATCGGCCCCGAGGCGGCGATGCCGGTCATGGAAGGGAAGGCGATGCTCTTCAAGGAGTTCGCCGGGGTGGACGCCTGGCCGATCTGCCTGGCCACAAAGGACACCGAGGAGATCATCCGGATCGTCAAGGCGCTGGCGCCCACCTTCGGCGGCATCAATCTGGAGGACATCTCGGCGCCGCGCTGCTTCGAGATCGAGGAGCGGCTCAAGGCGGAGATGGACATCCCCGTCTTCCACGACGACCAGCACGGGACGGCGGTGGTGGTGCTGGCCGCCCTGCTGAACTCGCTGAAGATCGTCAAGAAGCGGATCGAGGACATGAAGATCGTGGTCGCCGGGGTGGGGGCCTCGGGCGTGGCCTGCAGCAAGATCATCATGAACGCGGGGGCGCGCAACATCATCGGGGTGGACCGGGTCGGGGCGATCTACAATGGCCGGAAGCAGCACATGAACTTCATGAAGGACTGGTACGCTGCCCACACGAACCCCTTCAACGAGAAGGGGAAGCTCTCCGACGTCATCGCGGGGGCGGATCTCTTCCTCGGGCTTGCGGGCCCCGGGCTGATCACCGTGAAGGACCTGCAGAAGATGGCGAAGGATCCGATCGTCTTCGCGATGGCGAACCCGGATCCCGAGATCCAGCCGGAGGACGCGCTGCCGCACGTCCGGATCATGGCGACCGGCCGCTCCGACTACCCCAACCAGATCAACAACGTCCTCTGCTTCCCCGGCATATTCCGGGGGGCTCTCGACTCCCGGGCCACCACGATCAACGAGGAGATGAAGCTCGCCGCCGCCTACGCGATCGCCTCCTGCGTGAGCAAGGAGGAGCTCCACGAGGACTACGTCATCCCGTCGGTCTTCAACCGGAAGGTGGCGCCCGCGGTCGCGCGCGAGGTTTCCCGGGCCGCTCACCGGACGAAGGTCGCCCGGCGGACCTCCCGTTCGTACATGGAGATCCATCTGGATTGAAGGGGGATCGGTGCTGAATCCCCACATATTCCGGGAGTACGACATCCGGGGAAGAGTCGGCGAGGATCTGGACCCCGGAGGGGTGGCGCGGATCGGGAAGGGGTTCGGAACCTACGCGCGGAAGCGGGGGGCGCAAACGGTCGTCGTCGGTCGGGACTGCCGGCTGAGCTCCTCCTCCTTCCGCGACGCCCTGGTGGAGGGGGTGCTTTCCACCGGCCTCGACGTGTTCGACGTGGGGGTCTGCCCGACCCCGCTTCTCTACTTCGCCATCCTCCGGTTTCCCGCGGACGCCGGGGTCATGATCACCGGCAGCCACAACCCCCCCGAGTTCAACGGGTTCAAGCTCTGCCTGGGGCCGGGCACCCTCTACGGGGAACAGGTCCAGGAGATCCGCGGGATCGTGGAAGGGGGCGCCTTCGCCTCCGGGCGGGGATCCGTGTCCGTACGGGAGGTGATCCCGGCGTACCGGGAGTATGTGCGGTCGAACATCTCCATCTCCCGCCCGCTCAAGGTGGTGGTGGACGCCGGGAACGGCACCGGCGGGATCGTGGCTGTGCCCCTGTTCCGCGAGATGGGGATGGAGGTCGTGGAGCTTTTCTGCGACATGGACGGGCGGTTCCCCAACCATTTCCCCGATCCCACCGTACCGGAGAACCTGCGGTTCCTCGTCCGGGCGGTATTGGAGACGGGGGCCGACGTCGGGGTGGGATACGACGGCGACGCCGACCGGATCGGCGCCGTGGACGAGCGGGGGAACATCCTCTTCGGGGACTCCCTCCTCCTCCTGTTCGCGCGGGAGATCCTCGCGCGGAAGCCGGGGGCGACCGTCATCTCCGAGGTGAAGGCGTCGCAGAACCTCTACGACGACATCGCCCGGCGCGGGGGAAGGCCGGTCATGTGGAAGGCGGGGCACTCGCTCATCAAGCAGAAGATGAAGGAGGAGGCGGCCGAGGTGGCGGGGGAGATGAGCGGGCACATCTTCTTCGCCGACCGGTTCCTCGGCTTCGACGACGCGATCTACGCCTCCGCGAGGCTCTTCGAGCTCCTCGCAGACTCCCCCGTCCCGCTGAGCGGCATGCTGTCCGATCTTCCCCCGCTGGTGGCCACCCCGGAGATCCGGGTCGACTGCCCCGACGAGGAGAAATTCGCCGTTGCGCGGCGGGTCGCGGAGCTCGTCCGGCCCCTGGCACGGGAGGTGATCGAGGTGGACGGGATCCGCGCCCTCTTCGAAGGGGGATGGGGGCTGGTCCGCGCTTCGAACACCCAGCCGGTCCTGGTCCTGCGGTTCGAGGGGAAGGACCGGGAGGCGCTGGAGCGGATCCGCTCCGTCATGCAGGGGGCCGTGGAATCGGCCAGGGCGGGAATCTCCCGGTGAAGCGGACATGACGGTCTGGATGGCGATCCTCCTCGGGATCCTCCAGGGGCTGACCGAGTTCCTCCCGGTCAGCAGCTCCGGCCATCTCGTCCTCGCCCAGCATCTGCTCGGGCTTACGGGACCGGAGCTGGCGTTCGACCTGCTGCTTCACCTCGGGACCGTGGTGGCGATCCTCATCTTCCTCCGCCGGGAGATCTCCTGGATGCTCGGCTCCCTCTTCCGGCGGGAGACCGGGTTCGAGACGCCCGCCTGGGGGAAGCGCGACATCCTGCTGGTCATCGTGAGCAGCGTCCCGACGGCGGTCATCGGGTTCGCGCTGCGCGACTTCGTGGAGACCGGGATCACCCTGCGCGGCGTGGGGGGCGGGTACCTCGTCCTCACGCTGTTCCTGATGATGAGCAACCTCCGGTTCCGGCACAGGCTCGACCCGGACCGGATCTCCTTCTGGGACGCGCTGGCGATCGGGCTCATCCAGGGGGCCGCCGTGCTGCCGGGGCTTTCCCGGTCCGGATCGACGATCTCGCTGGCGCTGATGCTCGGGATCGGGGCCTCCCGGAGCGCGAAGTACTCCTTCCTGATCTCGCTGCCGGCGATCCTGGGGGCCTCCTTCCTGACCCTCTACCGCGGAGTGTCGGCGCTGCCCGGGGTTCTCCCGTCCATCTCCGGCTTCCTCTGCGCGCTGGTCGTGGGGTATGGTGCGCTGCTGCTGGTGGAGCGGTTCGTCACCCGGGGAAGGTTTCTGCGGTTCGCTCCCTACACCCTGCTGCTGGCCGCCGCCTCATTCCTTCTCCACTGGAGGGGGTGAGGGGGCCGGTTCCCGGCACTCGCCGAGTTCCGCGACCAGCCGCGCGATCTCGCCGTAGGAGTAGGGTTTCGACAGGATGGCCGCCGCCCCCATGGCCTTCATCCGGCCGACATCCTCGTCGCCGCTGAATCCGGTCGAGATGACGACCCGCGCCGAGGGATCGATCGACCGGATCTCCTCGAACGCCTTCTTCCCGTCCATGACCGGCATCCGGAGGTCCAGCACGGTGAGGGAGATCCGGTCCCGCTCCCGTCGGAAGAGCTCCACTCCTTCCCTTCCGTCCGAGGCGGTGAGCACCTCGTACCCCAGGGAGGAGAGCATCGCCCCGGCCACGTCCCGGACCAGCTCCTCGTCGTCGACCAGGAGGGCGGTGCCGGCCCGCATGTCCCTTCGTTCCCTCGGCGGGGATTCCACGGCCGGCTCGGCCTCCGGGATTGCCTCCATGGAAGCGGGGAGATCGATCCGGACCGAGGTCCCCTCCCCGGGCGCGCTCTTCACCGTGACGTATCCCCCGTGGGTCTTCACGATCCCGTAGACCAGCGCCATTCCGAGGCCGGTCCCTTTCTGAGGCTCCTTGGTGGTGAAGAAGGGATCGAAGATCCGCTCGAGGGTCGCCTCGTCCATGCCGTGGCCGCGGTCCTCCACGAGGATCGTCGCGTAGAGCCCCGCCGGAATCCGGAAAAACCGCTCCCGGACATCCTCCCGCAGGAGGGTCCTCCGGGTGGTGATCGTGAGGATCCCTCCGTCCGGCATCGCGTCCCGCGCGTTCACGCACAGGTTCATGAGGCACTGGCTCAGCTGGGTCGCGTCCCCCCGGACGACAGGGAGGTCCTCCGCCTTTTCCTGTCCGACCGAGAGGTTCTTGAGGAAGGTCTGGGAAACGAGGTCGGAGACCTCCTCCACGATCCGGTTCAGGGCCACCGGGAGATGCTCGTGCGTCCCCTTCCGCGCGAATCCGAGCAGCTGCCGCGTCAGCTGCGCACCCCGTTCCGCCGCCTTCACGATGTTGTCGACCGCCTTATCGGTCCCCGAACCGGCGAGCGGCTTGCTTTTCAGGTAGGAGGCGTAGCCGAGGATCCCGGCGAGGAGGTTGTTGAAATCGTGGGCGACCCCGCCCGCGATCCGCCCGAGGGTCTCCATCTTCCGGGAGTGGAGCAGCTGCTCCTCCATCGCCTTCCTCTCGGTGACGTCGACCCCGTGGAAGACGGCCGACTCCTCGCCCTCGAACCCGAAGATGGTGTATACGATCGTCCTCCCTTCCGCGAGGAAGGTCACCTCCCGGATTTTTCCCTTCGACGCGAGGACGTCCCGGGCGATCTCCCCGGCGTCGTCCGGGAGCAGCATCTCCCCGTGCTGGATCGGAAGGCCCATCCCGTACAGCGCCCGCTCCACGCTGGTGTTCGCGTAGAGGATCCTCCCTTCCGTGTCCACCTTCATCACCAGGTTCGGGTTCGAGGCGGTGAACCTGGCGAGGTCCAGGAGCGATTTCTCCCGCTTTCGGATCGCCTCCGCCATCCGGTGGAAGGCCTCCGAGAGTTCCCCGATCTCTCCCGCTCCCGTCACCGGCTCCGCTTCGTACCGGCCGGACATGATCCTCCGAGCGTGCCCAACCAGCCCGAGGAGCGGTTTCTGGATGTGCCGCATGAACAGGAAGTAGGAGAGGGCGAGGAACACCGCCAGGGCCAGCGTCCCCGAAGCCACCAGGAGGAAGAGGATCCCGCGCGCCTCTCGCCGAAGATCCTCGTCGTGGACGAGCGTGAGGATATGCCACCGCCAGGCGGGGAAAAACCGGTGGTATCCGAAGACCGCCCTTCCCTCCCCGTCCTCGAAGGAGACTTCCCGGGTCTCCCGGCTTCCTGAGAAGGAGGGTAAAGAAATGGAATCCAGCATCGCCCCGGAGTCGACCAGGATCCGGTTTTCGTCATCGAGGACGGCAAAACGGTATTCCCCCCGCACCCCGGAGGCCGAGTAGTGCGCGATCCGGGCAAGAACGTCCTGCTTGGCGGTCTGCACCGTCACCGGGTCATCTTCCTTCCTGGAGTCCAGCAGGCCGTGGAAGGTCTCCGACGCGATGGAATAGGTTTCCCCGGAGATCATCTCCAGCGGGCGTTTTTCCATCCGGACAAGCGTTTCCATGAGCCTCGCCGAGACGAGGTAGGCGGTGACGACCCCCACCGCGACGCCGACGGCCGTCACGACGAGGAAAAAGGGGAGAAAGAGACTGCGCGGACGCATCTATGGGATGACCGGCCTGGCGGTCCTCATTTTCTGGGGCCAGACGATCTCCTTCTTCCCGTGCTGCCACTGGATGATGATGCTCCGGTGGCCGATCTGGGTCCCGTCCTTCCGCAGCCGGAAGGGGCCCAGGATCGTCCCGTGCTCGACGCTCAGGAGGTTCGCCCGGATCTTCTCCCGGTCCAGCGTCCCGCTCTCCCGGCGGTTCGACATGATTTCCCCCCGTTGGGGTGTCCCGGTTTCCCGCGTGCCTGGCGCGGGCGGACCACCCATCCTTCTCGGGGTCGTATCGGATGAAAAAGTCCCGTTCTTTAACCGTATTTGGGCGTCTCGCCCGCCTCCCGGCGACCCCTTCATGAGGGCGCCGGGGGAAGGCTCCGCCGCCTCGGAGGGGGGCTTCGCTCCGCCCGCCCTCCGCCCCCGGTCATTCCTTAATCTCCGCTCATCCCCCCGTCCTTCGGCCGGCTCCGCCCAGTGTGCGCCCCGCCCCGAGGGCGCCGGGGGAAGGCTACGCCGCCTCGGAGGGAGGGGCTTGCTTCGCCGTCCCGACAGGGACCCTGGCTCGCTGGGGGGCTACCGGGGGGAGGGGGGGTCGGCGGGGACGGGGACCCGGCGGGTCGGCGTGAGGATCGCGTCCCGGAGGCTCTCCCCCGGGGGAAGGACGGCGCGGGGCCAGAGGATCGCCCGGGAGACGGAGGCCCCCTCGCCGACGACGGCCCCCTCCTCGATCACGGCGTCCGGGCCGATCCGGGCGCCGGGGGCGACCCGGGCCCCGGGCGAGAGGAAGACCGGCGGGCGGATGTCCGGACCCGCTCCTTCCGGCCGGCCCGGGGAGCCTTCCGGGGGTCGTTCGCGCAGGAGCGCGAGCGTCCCGTGCAGGTAATCGGCGGGGGACCCGAACTCGAGGAAGGTTCCATCCGAGTGGAACCCGTAGACGGGGGCGCCCTCCCGGACGAGGAGCGAATAGGTCTCCCGGATGATGCAGGAGGGTTTTCCCGCAGGGATGCGGGAGAGCAGCTCCGGTTCGACGATCTGGCATCCCGTGTAGAAGCCGGAGCGGATCCCTTCGCCCGCATCGCTCCCGAATCCGGTGATCCGGCCCTCGCCGTCCGTCCAGACCGGCGTGTACCGTTTCGAGGGATCCGGGAAGAGGACGAGGGTGGCCAGCGCCCGTTTCTTCCGGTGGAAGGCGAGGGCGGAAGCGAAGGGGAACCGGAGCACGGTGTCGCCGTTCGCCGCGACGAAGGTGCCCCCCTTCAGGAACTCCATCGCGTTCCGGACACCTCCGCCGGTGCCCAGGATCACCGGCTCGAAGGTGTACCGGACGGGGGTCCGCTTCCCCGCCCATCCGGTCACATGCTGCTGGATCAGCTTCGGCTTCGTGTGGAGGTTCAGGAGGAACTCCCGCACTCCCGACCGCAGGAGAAATTCCATGGTGTAACTGCACAGGGGACGGCCCAGCACGGGGACGATCGGCTTGGGAAGCTCGAACGAAAGGGGGCGCAGGCGGGTCCCCAGGCCGGCGGCGAGGACCATCCCCCTCACGGCGGCGCCTCCGCCGACGCCTTCGCGGCCAGGTCCGTCAGGATCGGGAGGAGTTTCGCCCCGAGCGGGCGCATGCGGGGGTTCCGGGCGACGTTGTCGGCGATGTACGCCACGGTGGGTGGAATGAACTTCAGGTACAGGGTCTTCCCCCGGTTCACGGCCTGGTTCCCGAAGGTGCCGATCGCCTTGACGTTGCGCTGGAGCGCCGCGAGGTCGAGGTGGAAAAAGAAGGTTCCCCGGTCCCCTCCCGCCCGCTTCAGCTCCCCGGGGGCGGCGTGACGGTAGACGTAGCAGAGGTGGTCGACCGTCTTCTCCGGAAGCGTCACGTAGGCATCCCGCAGCAGGGAGGAAAGGTCGTAGAAGAGGGTCCCCATCCGCGCGTCCTGGAAGTCCAGGATCCGGAGCGATTCCCTTCCTCCGTCCGTTCCCGCGGGGAGGACCATGATGTTCCGGCTGTGGTAATCCCGGTGGGCCAGCACGCGGGGCAGCGAGGAGAGGGTTTCGAGGAAGGGGAGGAACAGGTCCTCGATCGCCGTCTCCCGGGACGGGGAAAGCGGGATCCCCCCGTACTCCCGCACGGCGTGCTCGAAGAAGAAGTCGATCTCCTCGGCGAACTTCCTCACGTCGAACGCCAGACGGGAGGGAATCGCCTTGCCGTCCAGCGCCCGGGTTCCGTCCCGCTGGATCCGCACGAGGATCTCCAGGGAGCGCTCATACAGGGGAAGAAACCGGTCCGGCGACCCGGTGTCGCGGACGACCCCTTCCAGCAGCGTGTCGCCCGCGTCCTCCAGGTACAGGAGCCGTTTTTCCGGGGAATGCAGATGGATCCTCGGGACGGGAACCCCCGCCTTTTCCAGATACCGGTGGACGTTGACGAAGGGAAGCTCCTCCCCCGGGGCGATCTCCTCCGGGTAGTGCATCACGACCAGGGTGGGAACCGGGGATCCGGGCCCGATCGCAACACGGAAGTAGCGGCGCGTGGAGGCGTCCCCCGCCAGTTCCGAGATCCCGGTCACGCGGACCGGGATCCGGAAGAGGGCGGACAGGGCTGCCGATACGGACCGCTCGTCCAACGGCCGGGTCACCCTCCTTATGCGAGATACCGGTCCAGCGTGCTGCGGCATTCCGTGAGGATCTCGTCGAAGCTATTGTAGAGCGGGTCCTCTCCCCTTGTGTAGTCCCGAAGTTCCACGGTGAACGCCCCCCCGAAGCCGATCTCGGAGAGCACGGCGAACACCGGTTTCCAGGGGATCGAGCCGCGCCCCGGGACCAGGTGGTCGTCCCGTCCCGAGAGGTTGTCGGAGGCGTGGATGTGGACGAGCCTCGGGGAGGCCGTCCGGATGGCGGAAAGGACCTCCCCCTCGATGTTCGCATGCCCCAGGTCCAGGCAGACCCCCACCCGGTGTCCCGGGTACCGCCCCACGATGTCGAGGATCGACTGCACGCCGCCGGAGGGAAGCGGGGTGTTCTCCACGGCCAGCAGGACATTCCCCGGGACCGCCTCCAGCAGTTCGTCCATCGAGCGGAGGAAGGAGTTCCATCGCTCCGGAACCCACTGTTCCGCGGGGAAATGGGTGTGGATCACGAGCGTCCCGCCGCCGTGTCCGGCCAGCCATCCTCCGGCCGCTTCGGTCGCGGCGACCGACTCCCTGCGGTGCGCCTCGTCCTGTGAGGAGAGGGAGTACCACCGGTCCTTCTTGTAGGAGCGGACGTCGGGGTAGAGGGGGGCGTGCAGGCTCGCCACCCGGACTCCGTGGCGGGCGAGCAGCCCGGCGATCCTTTCCGCCGCCTCGGGATCGGCGTACGGGAAATGGGGCGGCATCGCCCAGATCTCCGCGGAGAAAAAGCCGAACCGCGGCAGAAGCGACGCGATCTCCTCGTCGATGTCATGGAAGACGAACAGGTGTGTGGAGAGGGAAATCTCCATCGGCCTCCGCTTTCCCTTGAGTTCTCCGGAGAACATCCAGGATAATACCATACAGGGTTCGATCCATTTTCTCTGCCGGAGTGTTTTTGTTGCCTCGCATCCGACTGCGGACAGGCGCCGCAGTTCTTCTGTTCCTGTCGTTCCTGGTCCAGGCTCCGCCCGCGTCCGCCTCTGACGCCCCGGACACGGACGAGACGCTGCGGGAAGGGTACTCCCTCCTCACAAACGAGGAGTACGACGAGGCGCGGCGGGTCTTTTCCCGGATCTCCCCCGACGGCTACGACCTCGGCGATTACCTTCTCTACTTCACCGGCTTCTCCCTCGCCCGCCAGGGGAAGCAGGAGGAGGCGGCGTCGGTCCTCGGGACGCTGGCCGGGTCCTTCCCGGAGTCGCCGCTGTCACCGTATCTCTCCCACGAGCTGGCCTACGCGGCCGCGAAGGCGGACGATCTCGCAGTGGCCCGGAAGCACTTCTCCGCTTCCCGGGGGAAGGTTTCGGGAAACGGGCGGAAGTCGGAGGAAGGGTACATCGCCGCGCGTCTTCTGGAACAGGAGATCCCGGCCGGGGAGGGGACCGCCACACCGCCTCCCCCCGTCAAGGAAAATGGAAACGGGATCGAACTAGAGGCCCTTCCCCTCCCGGAAGAGCCTGAGAGCCCGGCCCCTTCTTCCTCCGGCAGGTTCCGTCCGACTCCGGAGGCCGCCAGGGCCCATCTGGAAAACTTCGTGGTGCACACCGTGCAGGAGGGGGCTGCTCTCTCCATGGAGCGGCTCTGGAAATGGCGCACGGACGGGATCCTTCCCTTCCGGGCTCTTGGCGGCGGGTACATCGGAAAGTTCGCGAACGCCCTGTTCCGGGCCGGGGAGACGGCGAAGGCGCGGTCGGTCTACCAGGAGGCGCTGGCCGCCGATCTGCCCCCGGAGGAGTACCACGCCATCCTCCTCGACTATGCGGAGTTCCTGAGAAAGCAGGGCGACACGACGAAGGCGAAAACCCTCCTGGCCGCCGCGGTCGATGGGGCCCCGCCCGCCTTCCGGGCGGAGGTCGAGTTCCTGAGCGCCCGGGTGGACTGGAAGGCGGGCCGCTCGGAGGATGCCCGGCGGAAGTTCCTCCAGATCCCGGAGAGCGGCGCTTCCGCCGCCGTCGCGGAACGCTCCAGGAACCAGGCGGCCTGGATCTCCCTGGAACTGGGCGATCTCCCGGGCGCCACGGAGGAGTTCGGGAAGCTGGCCGGTGCGAAGGACGAGCAGATCCGGCAGGAGGCGATCTTTCGCCACGCGTTCGGGCTCTACCTGCAGAAGAACTACCCCGAGGCGGCGGTAGCCTTCATGGCGGGGGAGAAGAGCGGCGGGTCGTCCGTCGAGCGGGCCCGTCACGCCTACTGGAGGGGAAGGACCCTTCACGGGATGGGGGAGATGGAGGGGGGGAAGGCGCTGTTCGAGTCCATCGCCTCCGATCCGGGCGCAGGGCCGTTCGCCCTCTTCGCCGCGAAGCGCCTCGGCAGGGATTCCTTCGCGATGCTGTCCGCCCCCTCCAGCGGGGAGACGCGGCGGTGCGAGCAGGAGAAGGAGGAGCTGTGGGAGAAGATCCGGGGCGCCGGCTGGTCGAATGCGGACGGCCCCAAGGTCCGGCGGGCTGCGCGGCTCACCCGCCTGGGAATGGTGGAGTATGCCGTCCTGGAGGCGGAGCGCGTCGATCGCGGCGAAGTCCGGCGGGTGCTCGGGCTGGCTGGCGGGTATACGCCCGCCCTGTTCCGCTACCTTGCGGGGGACCTCCGGGGGGCGATCCGGGAGACCCTCGGGCTCGCGGCAGACCGGGGATCCGTCGGCCTGGCCGACCGCCTCCAGTACCCTCTGGCCCCGCAATTTGTGGGCGACTGCGACGGGAAAAAGGCGGGAGTGGACCCCCTCGTTCTGCACGCCATCATCCGCCAGGAGTCGCTGTTCCAGTACAACGCCCTTTCTCCGGCGGGGGCGGTGGGGCTGATGCAGCTCATGCCCCGGACCGCCCGCAGGGTCGCCCCCGCGGCCGGGATCCGGAGAAAGCTCCGGAGGAGCGACCTGCTCCGTCCGGAACGCAACGTCGCCCTGGGGGCGGCAACCCTTTCCATCCTTCTGAAGGAGTACGGGGGAGACTACCTCCGGGCCGTGGCCGCCTACAACGCCGGGGAGGCCGCCGTGGCGAGATGGTGGGAGGGGGCGGAGGGAGACCCGGCCCTCTTCCTCGAGCGGGTGACCTACCGGGAGACCCGGGGCTACCTGCGGAAGGTCTTCTTCAATCTTCTCCAATACTACCGGATCTACCGCCCGGAGATGTTCGCTCGGTATTTTCCCACCGCTCCGAAAGAAGGGACGCCAGCTCCCGGTGCTTCCGGGACCCCACCAGGCGAAGGGACGCCCGGGGCCGTCCCGGCTCCCGCGCCCTCGCAAGAATCTCCCGAAGCCGCCCCATCCGGCGGATAGCGGCCGCCGCGGCCTTCCGGAAGGTCCGGTCGTCCCGGGCCGCACGGGCCAGCGCCTCGGCGGCGGCCTGCCGTGCGTCCTCTCCCCGGCAGACCAGGGGGACGTCGCACCCCGCCGCAACCGCCCGCACGGCGGCCTCCCCGATCCCGTAGCGGGCCGCGACGGCCCCCATCTCGAGCGCGTCCGAGAAGAGGACGCCGCGGAACCGGAGCCGCTCCCGGAGCAGCCCCGTCAGGATCTTCCGGGAAAAGGTGGCCGGAAACTCTCGGTCGAGGGCGGGGTAGAGGACGTGGGCCGTCATGAGGGCGGGAATCCCCGCGCGGACGGCCCGCTCGAACGGGAGGAGGTCCCGGGAGAGCAGCGTCTTCCGGCTGCTCCGAACGACCGGAAGCTCCTCGTGGGAATCGGTGTCGGTGGCCCCGTGTCCCGGGAAATGCTTCCCGACCGGGATCACCCCCCGGGAGAGGGTGGCTCGGAAGCAGGCGGTCCCGAGGAGGGCCGCCTGCTCCGGGTCCGCCGAGAGCGCCCGGTCCCCGATCACCGGGTTGTCCGGGTTGCTGTCCACGTCGAGCACCGGCGCGAAGTTGATGTCCACCCCCACGGCGCGCAGCTCCGATGCCATCGCCCCGGCGGCCGCCTCCGCCGCGCGCCCGGCGTGGCAGCAGAGGGTGGAGTAGCAGCGGGCGGGCGGGAAGCGGGTGAAGCCCGGGGCGGTCAGGCGGCGGACCCGGCCTCCCTCCTGGTCGACGGCGATCAGCGGCGAGGGGCGGCCCCTGCCGGCGGCGGCCCGGATCTCGCGGCAGAGCTCCCGGACTTGCCGGGGCCCCTCCACGTTCCGCGAGAAGAGGACCACTCCCGTGGCGGTCCCCTCCCGCAGCCAGCGGGAAAGCCACGGGGGAACCTGCTTCCCCTCGAAGCCGACCATGAGGGGGGCGGTCCGGGCGGCGGTCGTGACCGGGGCCATGCGTCCTGCGGTCCCGCCCGCTACTTCACGGAGCCCATGGTGAAGCCGGCGATGAACCGGTCGAGGAAAAAGGTGTAGAGGATCGCCACGGGGATGCTCGCGATCAGCGCCCCGGCCATGAGCGGGCCCCACTGGAACACGTCTCCTCGGACGAGCTCCGTCGGCACGCCGATGGAGACGGTCTTCTTGGCCGATACGGAGATGAAGGTCAGCGCGTAGATGAACTCGTGCATGGCGAGGGTGAAGGCGAACACGACGACGGTGAGGATCCCCGACACCGAGATCGGCAGGACGACCTTGACCATCGCCCCGAGCCGGCTCTCCCCGTCGATCATCGCCTGCTCCTCGATGTCCTTCGGGATCGACTTGAAGAACCCCATCAGCAGCCAGGTGCAGAAGGGGATCGTGAAGGTCGGGTAGATCAGGATCAGCGACCAGAGCGACTCGTGGAGCCCCAGGAAGGCGATGAACCGGGAGAGGGGGATGAACAGGATCGTCCCCGGGACCAGGTAGGTGAGGAAGATCCCGATCCCCATCGTCTCCCCCCACCCCCGGGCCCACCGGGTCAGGCTGTAGGCGGCCGGGACGGCGGTCGCCAGCGTGATCGCGACCACGGCGAGCCCGACCCAGAAGGTGTTCAGGAGGTACTGCAGGTAGTGGGTCTCGAAGAACAGCAGCCGGAGGTGGTCCAGCGTCGGCGGCTCGTTGAACAGGAAGGGATTGTTCGTCGGGCTGAACAGGTCGTGGTCGGTCTTGAAGGTGGCGATGAGCATCCAGTAGAACGGGAAGGCCCCGAAGAAGGAGAAGGCGCCGACCACCGTGTAGAGTCCTCCCCGTGCCGCCAGTTTCCGGAGCGGTCGCATCACGTCACCTCCGTGCGCCGGGCCAGCTTCAGCATGAGAATCGCCACTCCGGCCAGGACGGGGACGAGAAAGAGGGAGACCGCCGCACCCTGGGCCAGGTCCCCCCCCTCGATCCCCTTGAAGAAGGTCCAGGTCGCGATGACCTGCGTGGACTGCACCGGGCCGCCGCGCGTCAATACGTAGACGACGGCCATGTCGGTGAACGTGAACACGATCCCGAACAGCACCGCGATCGTCATGATCGGGAGGACCAGCGGGATGACGATCTGGAAGGTTCTCCGCCAGAAACCGGCCCCGTCGATATCCGCCGCCTCGAGGAGCTCCTTCGGGATGGAGCTTAAGCCCCCCAGCACGATCACCGTCGCCAGGGGCAGCATCCTCCAGACGTGGACGAAGATCACGGAGGTCATCGCCAGCGACGGAACCCCCAGCCAGTAGAGGTTCGGGTTCGACCCGAACAGCGCACCCGGGGAGCCCAGCAGCCCCCAATGCCGGAACACCCAGTCGATCGGGGAAAAGACCGAGTCGAGCATCCAGAGCCACCCGATGGTTCCCAGCGCGATCGGTGCCGTCCACGGGAGCATGATCAGGAACCTCGCCAGCCATTTCCCCTTGAAATCCTTCATCAGGGCCAGTGCGAGGATTTTCGAGAGGACGAGGACCAGGAACTGGGAGGCGAAGGTGAACACGATGGTGTTCCAGACGGATCTCCGGAACACCGGGTCCGCGAAAGCCGCCCGGAAGTTCCGCAGCCCTGCGTAATCCAGGCTCGGGTCGCCGGTCGAGACGTCGCTCATGCTGTAGAGGATGGCCATGACCAGGGGGATCCCGATCAGCGCCACGATGTAGACGATCGCCGGAGCGATCATCACCAGGCCGAGCCATTTCTCGCTGTCCGCGAGCCGGTGGGAATGGGCGGCGCGGACGTTCCCCGGGGTGGATTCCCGAACCGCGGGCGTCACGGTGTGTCCCAGAACCGCCTGGGTTCGGCCCGCAATCCCGTGTTTCCGTCGAAAAACCTGATGTCGGTCTCCTTGATGGCGAACTCGTAGTGTTCCCCCGCGGCGAGGTGCAGATCCAGCGTGGAGGGGATGTTGACGATCACCTTCTCGTCGGGGAAGGTGTCGCGCATCGCCCCGTACACGAGTCGGTCCGACCCCAGGTGCTCGACCCGGTCCACCCGGACCCAGAGCTTCACCAGCGGCTCCCGGGTGTCGTAGGCGGAGACCGGGAGGAACTTCTCGGGACGGAACCCGGCGATGAAGTCGTCACGCCGGAAAAGATTCATCGGTGGGGACCCGAGGAACCCGGCCACGAAGGTGTCGGCCGGCTCGTTGTAGACCTCCTGCGGCGAGCCGATCTGCCGCACCTTCCCCTTGCTCATCACCACGATCCGGTCTCCGAGCCCCATCGCCTCCACCTGGTCATGGGTCACGTAGATGGTGGTGGTGCCGATCCGCCGCTGGAACTGCTGCAGTTCGAACCGGGCCAGCGTCCGAAGCTTCGCGTCGAGGTTGGAGAGCGGCTCGTCGAGCAGGAACACGCTCGGCTCCCGGACCACCGCCCGGGCGAGCGCAACCCGCTGCCGTTCCCCCCCGGAGAGCTCCCGAGGCTTGCGGTGGAGCAGCTTCTCGATCCCGAACGTCGAGGCGGCCCACTGTACCTTCGCCGGGATTTCCTCCTTGGGATATCCCTGGGACTTGAGGGGGAAGGCGATGTTCTTGAACACCGTCATGTGGGGATAGAGGGCGTAGCTCTGGAAGACCATGGCGATCTTCCGGGCGCGCGGGGGGAGGTGGTTCACCACCTCGTCACCGATCCGGATCTCGCCGGAGGTGGGGGTCTCGATCCCCGCGATCATTCGCAAGAGGGTCGTTTTCCCGCAGCCGGAGGGACCCAGCAGCACCAGGAACTCTCCCTCGTCGGTCGCAATATCGACATGGTCGACCGCCACCACGTCCCCGAACCGTTTCGTGATTCCCCGGACTTCGACCTGCGCCATTCTCCTCGTCTTCCTCCCTCTTCCGGGTCGTTCGGGGATGTACTATGCGGGATTTTCCGCAGGATTTCAACCCGCGGCGCGCGGGGGGGCCTATCCCCCGCGCGCATGCGGGTCCTTGCAGACGACTACGATTTCCCTCCCACGAGGCCTTGCTTGCGCCACTTGGCGAAGATCGACTTCGCGAGGAGCTCGGCCTGTTCCACCGCCAGCTCCGGCTTCATCCCCCTGGCGCCGTTCGCCATCATGTTCGAGAGGACGAAGGTGGCGAACACCTCCCCGATCGCCGGGTTCGTCGGTCCGGGGTGTCCCACGTTGGTGCTCCACTTCTCCGCATCCTTGAGCGGTTTCAGTTTTCCCTTTTCCTCTCCCGGGAGGGCGAACGGATCCTCGTCGAACCAGGCGTTGTGGAGATCCCGCATCGTCTTTGCGCCGTTCACCTTCGGATAGCCGCGGTCCCCCGCGGGAATCGGGGCGTCGAAGAAGGCGGGAGAGGTGTAGAGCTCGCTGCCGTACATCGCCTGGTCGTAGTTCTCAATAATCGCGAGGAGGAACCTCTTCGCCGTGTCCTCGTTCTTCGAGTATTTCGGAATGATGTAATTGTAGACGACGTGCTCGCTGGCCCAGGCGGTCCCGCGGGGGCCCTTGAGCGCCGGCGTGAAGTAGACGTCCTTGGCGATCTCCGGAACCTGCTTCTGCGCGGACCGGTAGGCCGAGATCGAGTTGAGGATGTACGAGGCCCGGCCGGCGATGAGCGCCTGGTTGTTGGAGACGGCGGACCAGGCGAAGACCTCGGGCGTCATCGCCTCGTCGTACAGCCGCTTCATGTATTTGACCGCCTCGATGGTGTTCTTGTTGTTCAAGACGACGTTTTCCCCCACGTCCTGCACGCTGCTGTCGAACGACCAGATGAGCGCCCGCGCCGCCATGTCGGAGTCGAGCTCCTGGGACAACCCGATGCCCAGCTGGATCCCCTGCTCCTTCTTGATCTTCCCGCCGTAGGTGACCAGGTCCTCCCACGTCTCCGGCCCGTTCGGCTTGCCCGCCTTCTCCCACAGGCTCTTCCGGTAGTCCCCGGGGTCGATGGTCCACCCGTGGCAGAAGCCGAAGAACTTCTTCGTGCGCGGGTTGTAGGAACTCCGCTTGGCGACGGACAGCTGCTTGCCGAACTTCTTTTCCGCCTCCTTGACCACGTCGGTCATGTCGACGACGCTCGGCGTGAACTGGGAGGGCGGGAAGATCCACTCGATCAGGTCATGCCCCTGCCCCGCGGAGATCTCCGCCGCGGTCCGGGCGGGGATCTCCGCCAGCCCGATGTGGTCCACCGTGACGTTCACGCCGTTCGCCTGGCCCCAGTTCTTGGCGAAGTTGTCGAAGAACTCCTTGTCGAACCGGGGGACGAAGTGGGACCAGACCAGGATCTTGAGCTCCTTGCCCGCCGCATACCCTCTTCCGGGCAGGATGAGCGACGGTGCTACCCCCGCGGCGAGCGTGCCGACGCCGGCCGCCTTCAAAAAGTCCCGCCTGGAAATGGAACCCCGTTTCTCCTTTCCCATCGCGTTCCTCCTTCCTGTTCAGGAATTGAACGAGCCGACGCACTACCCCACCGGAATGCCCCAAGGACCTGTTGCGATGCATAAGGGGGTCTTTCCTGACCATTACAATCGACTGGGGATTCCCTGTCAAGGAAGGGATGCGGCGGATCAAACAAGGTTTCCTGCTTCCGGCCCTCTTCCGGCGCCCGCGTCGCGCCCCGTCGCGGGGGTGCACGCAGGGGCTTCGCCGCCTCGGAGGGGGGCTTCGCTCCGCCCGCCCTCCGCCCCCACCATCATCTCCGCCCGGCTTCCAGGGATCCGTTCCGGAAGAGGCCGTGCACCGAGAGGGGCGATGCGCCGCATCCGGCGAGGCGCCCGACCGAGGCGTACCCACGGCGGTACGGTGAGGAAGGGCAACGAAGCCGGGGCGGATGCAGCGGCCCTCGAATGCCGGGATCTGAGGGAATGGACCCCTGGAGGCCGGCCCCCCTCCTTCGGCTGGCTCCGCCCGGTTGCCCCCTCGCCACGGGGCGCGCCAATACGGCTGATGCTTACGTGGGACCCCCCGCGAGCCAGGGTCCCCGGTTGGGAACGGAGCCGTTCGTGTGCGCTGCGTTGGGGCGGGGGCTCTACCGGATCTCCTCCCGGACGTCCAGCGCGTCGCGGAGCCCGTCGCCGATGAAGTTGAAGGCCATCACGGTGAGCATGATCGCGATCCCCGGCGCGAGGGTGAGGTGGGGCGCGACGAAGAGGAAGTGCCGCCCCTCGCTGATCATCGCCCCCCAGGAGGGAGTGGGCGGCTGGACCCCAAGGCCCAGGAAGGAGAGGCCCGCCTCCGCCACGATGGCCCTAGCGATCCCGAAGGTCGCCTCCACCAGGATGGGGGAGAGGGCGTTCGGCAGGATGTGCCGGAGCAACAGCCTCGCCGGGGGACTCCCCACCGCCTGCGCCGCCTGGACGAACTCCAGCTCCCGGACCTGCAGCACCTGGGCGCGGACGAGACGGGCATAGCCGACCCACCCGAGGACCGAGAGGGCGATCAGGACGTTCCGGAGGGAGGGCCCCAGGACCGCGGTGATTCCGATCGCGAGCAGGATCCCCGGAAAGGCGAGGAGCATGTCGGCCAGCCGCATGAGGAGACGGTCGGTGCGGCCCCCGAAGAACCCCGCCAGCGATCCGGCCAGCAGCCCCAGGAGGAGCGAGATCGACACCGTACCCAGTCCCACCGCGAGGGAGACGCGGGACCCGAAGGCGAGGCGGCTGAAGATGTCCCGGCCGAGCTTGTCCTGGCCGAGCCAGTGCGAAACCGAGGGAGGGGAGAGGCCGGAGTCGAGCGCCTGCGTTCCGGGGTCGTACGGGGCGATCCAGGGGGCGAACAGGGCGAGCAGCAGGACCGCGGAGACCACGGCCAGGCCCGCCGCCGCTCCCCGGTGACGAAGCAGCCGCGCACCACGGATCCCGCTCCTCGGCCGCTCACTCAACCCGGATCCTCGGGTCCAGCCGCAGGTAGAGAAGGTCGGTGAGCAGGTTCACCGCGACCGTGAGGACCGCGAGGAACAGGATGCATCCCTGGACGAGGGGGTAGTCCCGGGCTTCGATCGCCTGCAGGGTCAGGCGGCCGATCCCCGGCCAGGAGAAGATCGTCTCCGTGATGACGCTGCCGCCCAGCAGCGACCCGAACTGAAGGCCCAGGACCGTCAGGACCGGGATCAGGGCATTCCGGAGGGCGTGCCGCAGGACCGCGGCCCTGCGCGACAGCCCCCGGGCCGCCGCCGCCTGGACATATTCCCGGCGGATCTCCTCGAGCAGCGACGCGCGGAGCATCCGGGTGAGGATCGCCGCCATCCCGGTCCCCATCGTCGCCGCCGGGAGGACGAGGTGGGCGGCACTTCCCCATCCGCCGACCGGAAGAAGCCCCAGCTGGATCGAGAAGAGCAGGATCAGCAGCGGACCGAGCCAGAAGTTCGGCATCGAGAGCCCGAGCATGGAGAACAGGCCGCAAAGGTGGTCGACGGCGGAGCGCGGGCGCATGGCGGAGAGGACCCCGAGGGGAAGCGAGACCAGGAGGGCCGCGAGCAGCGAGGCGAGCGCGAGGAGCAGGGTGGCGGGGAACCGGGAGAGGATCTCGCGAAGGACCGGCTCACGGCTCCGGAAGGAGGTTCCCAGGTCCCCCCGGAAAAGCCCCGAGAGAAACTCCACGTACTGGGTCGCCAGGGGGCGGTCGAGTTTGAGCTCCTTTCGGAGCTCCTCCTTCTGCGCGGCGACCGCGTTCTCCCCCAGCATGATTTCGACCGGGTCGCCGGGGATCAGGTGGATCAGGAGGAAGACGATCGTCACGACGCCGAGGACGACCGGCACCGCCTGCCAGAGCCTGGCGACGAGAATCCTGCCCACCCTCAGGTGCCGCCTTTCCCGGGTGCCGGAGGCTCCACCCGCATCTGCTTCACGGAGCCGTAGTCCTCGTCCGGCGTGACGACGAAGCCGGTGAACCGGCGGTCCCGGACCAGGATGTTCCGGTGGATCCAGAGGGGAAACACGGGCAGCTCCTTCGCGAGGATCCGCTGGACCTTTCCGTAGATCTCCTTCCGCTTCTCCCGGGAGGATTCGCGGCGGCCCGCCTCCACCAGACGGTCGACCTCGGGGTTCCGGTACCCCCCCCGGTTGGCCCCCGCGGGAGGGACGCTTCCGGAATGAAAGGCGTAGTGGTAGATGTCCGGGTCCTGGATCCCGACCCAGGTGAGGCTGTAGAGCTGGAAGTTCCCCTTCCGGATGTCCGAGAAGAAGGTCCCCCACTCGAAGGAATGGATCTCCACGGCGATCCCGACCGCCCGCAGCTGCTCCTGGAAGACGGCGGCGATCCTGCGCCGCAGTTCGTTCTGGGAGGTCTTGTAGGTGAGGGAGAACCTGGGCTTTGGCCCCGCGCCGTCCGGGTCCGGGTACCCCGCCTCGTCGAGGAGCCTCCGTGCGGCTTCGGGGTCGTGGCGGACCGGGGGGATCCCGTCGGCATGCGCCCAGAATCCGTTCGCGAGGATGGAGTCGGCGACGTCCGCGTGCCCCCCCCAGATCGCCCGGACGATCGCCTCCCGGTCGATCGCCAGGGCGATGGCGCGCCGCACCCGCCGATCGGAAAGGATCCGGTCCCGGAGGTTGAACCCCAGGTAGGATGCGTTGCTCCCGGGGGCCTCTTCGGCCGCCAGGTTCTTCTGTTCGAGGGCCGCCGGGATCAGATCGGGATCCACGCCGTTCAGGACGAAGTTCACGCTCCCCTTCCGGAGCTCGAGGAACCGGACGTTCGTGTCGGGGACGAACTTCACTACCACCTTCCCGATCGCGGGAGGGTCGCCGAAGTACCCGTCGAACCGGGAAAGGTGGACCGCCTCGTCGCGCCGGAAGTCGTCGATCCGGAAGGGACCGGCTCCGACCGGCGGCGCGTAGGCCGACACGGGAGCGCCGCGCGGCACGATCCCGCGGACCAGGCCGGCGAGAAACGGCGCGAACGGCTCCGAGAGCCGGAACAGGACGGTGCGATCGTCGGGGGTCTCGATCCGGGAGATCGACGTGTACCCGTGCCGGTGGGGGGAGCGGTTCGCCGGGTCGAGGATCCATTCGAAGGTGGCGCGCACGTCGGCCGAGGAAAGCTCCCTCCCGTCGTGGAACCGGACTTCCTTGCGCAGCCGGAAGAGGAACTCGGTCGGGCTTTTTTCCTCCCAGCTCCCGGCGAGGTCGGGGACCGGATTTCCCGCGGCGTCCATCCGGATCAGGGAGGCGTGGGTCATCTGTAATAGTTGCGTCCCGTAGGCGTCGGTCGCGAGCCGGGGATCGATCGTCTCGGGGGCCCCGGGGAGCGCGATGACCAGGGTCCCCTCGTCCGCCGGCAGTTTCTGGCCGCACGCGGAGAGGGCGGCCAGCAGCAGAACCAGGAGGGGGAGGGTAACGTGAAATTCCCGTTTCACGCGCCCATGGTATCACGGGAAATAGGAACCTACGGAGGGGTCCCTTCGAACCCCCTGAAGAGGGGGCCCTTCGAATCCCCTTAAGATGAAGGTGTTCTCTTCCGATAACAGGAACAGGTAGGGCAACACCATGTTTTATTTTTTTTCGGAGGGGCCCGGACAGTATGGACAAGACCCCCGCCTTTCATGAAAGCATCCTCGACGAGATCGAGGATCACATCATCGTCGTGGATGTGCCAGATATGAAAATCCGGTACGCGAACCGGGCATTTCTGAAATCCTACGGCCTGCCCCTGGAAAACATCAGAGGAAGGCACTGCTACGAGGTGACCCACGGTCAAAGCGAACCGTGCGACCAGAGCGGTTTGCCTTGCCCGGTGAAAACGGCTGTGCAGACCGGTGTTTTTTCCCGGGTGGTCCACGTCCATCCCGCCAAGGACGGGAGCGAGGAGATCTTCTCCATCATGGCCTACCCCATCAGAAATCCGGAGGGGCAGATCACCCACGTGATCGAGATGTCCCTTCCGATCACCGAGTACGTGAAGGGAGAAGAGGAGAGAGGCCGGAAAACCGAGCTGTTCATGAAGCTGCTGGAGACGAGCCCGGACGGCATCATTGGGAACGACCGGAAGGGGAACATCTTCCTCTTCAACGATGGCGCGGAGCATATCTTTTCCTATCGTCGGGAAGATGTGATCGGGAAGATCAGCGTGGGGGACATCTATCCCCCCGGAGTCGCCCGGCAGGTCAAAAAGACCCTCTATTCCCCGGAGCACGGAGGCCCCGGCAGATTGATCGACTTCGAAACCCGGGTCGTGGGGGCCGCGGGGAAGGAGATCCCCATCCGGCTGTCCGCGACCTTGATCTACGACCAGGGCGAGGAGGTCGGCACGATCGGGTTCTTCCATGACATTTCCGGGAGGAAGGCCCTGGAGCAGGAACTGATTGAGCTCACCATCACGGACGCCCTGACCGGTCTGTACAACCGGAGACACTTTTTAACGGTCCTCCAGAAGGAGCTGGACCGGGTGGACCGCACGAAATCCACCTGCTCGATCCTCATGATCGACCTCGACCAGTTCAAGAGCTTCAACGACACCTACGGCCACTCGGAGGGAGACAGGCTTCTCCGGGAGGTGGCGGACACGATCCGGGCCTCCATCCGTTCGATGGACTTCCCGTTCCGGTTCGGCGGCGAGGAATTCGTGATCCTCCTTCCGGAAACCGGAGCCGCCGGTGC
>MGPV01000053.1:24628-25691 GCA_001797615.1 Deltaproteobacteria bacterium GWC2_65_14 | reverse complement strand
CTGCCGCGGTCCGAGAGGAAGACCCGGCGCATCTTCGACAACCGCCGGTTCTGAGGAATCCCGGAAGGCCCACCGCTACCCCATGTTCCGGACCGGGGGATCGTCCGGACCCGCAGCTCGAAGTCGAGGGAGCTGTCGCCGAACCCGAGCCCGATCCCCACCGCGCCGCCTAGTGTACCGTCTCGTAAATAGCTTGACGCACCGAGAGCGTCGATGCGCCGCGTCCAGCGAGGCGCGCGACTGAGGCATACCGTTGAGTATGGTGAAGAAGCGCAACGAAGCTGGCGCGGAGGCAGCGGCGCTCGAATGCCAAGGTATTTGCGAGACGGTGCACTATGATGACCGGGGAGCTCAGGTTCACCCCGGTCAGCTGGAGCCCGATCATCAGACCGAAGACGAAGATCGAATACCCCGCGACCTGGGCGAAGGCCTTCAGGAGAAAGACCGGGGTGATCGGAAGGTCTCCCAGGTGGAAATAGGCCTTGTAGAAGGCTTTTCCCACCTCCCCGCCGATGTCTCCGAGCGTCGACGGGATCAGGTGGGGCGCGAGCAGGCCGACGCCGATCATCCCCGCGATGACCAGGCCGAGCACGATCAGGAACCGGGTTCCGGTGGACAGCTTCTTGGCATTCCCCCCTTTGGTCTGGGTTCGTGTACTTAAGGAAGAAAATTGATTTCGTTGATGATTTCCTCAAACGGGGGACCGGCATCAGCCCACTCGGACGGGTGGAGTCGCCTGCCTTGCCCGCCACAACCTGATGAGATATACTACAGAAGTTTTGATATCCGTGCAGTGATGATTGGGTAGCCCGCCCGGATCGCCCCGGAACGACGGCAGAACTTCCCCTCACGGGGGATTTCGGCCATGTTCGAATCACCAGTAGCCGGATCCGAATCCCATGCCGGGGGGGCACCCGGGAGTTCGGTAAGCGGCTTAAACCCTTCGACATACCCGAAAGAATATCACCAGGAGGTGATCCTTGGCCCACTCCCCGAAACGAGTCGCGATCGAAAACGTCCACCCGGCGATCGACGGGGGGCGTTTCCCCGCAAAGCGGACCGT
>MGPV01000053.1:20190-24593 GCA_001797615.1 Deltaproteobacteria bacterium GWC2_65_14 | reverse complement strand
CCGACGGGCACGACATGATCCGTGCGGTGCTGCGCTACCGGCCCGAGGGGGAATCGGCGTGGCGGGAGACCCCGATGAGGCCGCTCGTCAACGACCGGTGGGCTGGGAGCTTCCGGGTGGAACGGATCGGGCGGTGCAGGTTCACCCTCGCCGCCTGGATCGACCGGTTCGGCTCCTGGCGCCGCGACCTCGGCAGGAAGGCGGAAGCCGGGCAGAAGGTGGCGGTCGACCTGGAGGCAGGGGCGAGGATGGTCGAGGAGGCGGCCTCCAGGGCCTCGGGGAAGGATCGGAAGGCGCTTCTGGAACGGGCGGCCGCCATGCGGGTCGGGAAGGGGCGCCGTGAGGAAGAAGCGGTCCGGGCCGCGCTCGACGCGGATCTGCTGGAGGCGATGGAAAGGCATCCGGACCGAAGCCAGGCCGCCGACTACGGGAAGGAGCTGTGGATCCGGGTCGAGCGGGAGAGAGCCCGGTTCAGCGCGTGGTACGAGCTCTTCCCCCGCTCCTGCTCGCCGGTCCCGGGAAAGCACGGCACCTTCAAGGATGTGGAGAAGCGGCTTCCCTACGTCGCCTCGATGGGGTTCGACGTGCTCTACCTGCCGCCGATCCACCCGATCGGGAAGACCCACCGGAAGGGGAAGAACAACTCCGTCACCTGCGCGCCCGACGACGTCGGCAGCCCCTGGGCGATCGGCTCGAAGGAGGGAGGGCACAAGGCGGTCCACCCGGAGCTGGGAACCGTGCGGGATTTCCAGCGCCTCGTGGCGAAGGCGAAGGAGCAGGGGATCGAGATCGCCCTCGACATCGCCTTCCAGTGCTCCCCCGACCACCCCTATGTCCGGGAGCACCGGGAGTGGTTCCGCGAGCGGCCCGACGGGTCGGTACAGTATGCCGAGAACCCGCCGAAGAAGTACGAGGACATCTACCCCTTCGACTTCGAGACTTCACTGTGGCGGGAGCTGTGGGAGGAGCTTCGAAGCGTCGTCGAGTTCTGGATCGGTACCGGGGTCCGGATCTTCCGGGTGGACAACCCGCACACCAAGCCGTACGAATTCTGGGAGTGGCTGATCGGGGGGATCCAGGAGAAGCACCCCGACGTCCTCTTTCTCGCCGAGGCCTTCACACGCCCCAAGGTGATGTACCGGCTGGCGAAGGTCGGGTTCACCCAGTCCTACACCTATTTTGCCTGGCGCAACTCCAGGCGGGAGCTGACGGAGTATTTCACGGAGCTGGCGCAGCCGCCGGTGCGCGACTTCTTCCGCCCCAACCTCTGGCCGAACACGCCGGACATCCTGACCGAGCAGCTCCAGTTCGGGGGGCGGCCGGTCTTCCTGGCCCGGCTGGTCCTGGCCGCGACGCTGGGGGCCAGCTACGGGATCTACGGCCCGGCCTTCGAGCTCTGCGAGAACCGCCCGGCGGGCCCGGGGAAGGAGGAGTACCTCGACGCGGAGAAGTACCAGCTGCGGCACTGGGAGATCGACCGGCCGGACAGCCTCCGGGAGGTCATCGCGCTGGTGAACCGGATCCGCCGGGAGAACCCGGCGCTCCAGTCGGACGACAACCTTCGGTTCCACACGGTCGACAACGGTCAGATGATCGCCTACAGCAAGTCGACCCCGGACCGGTCGAGCATCCTCCTGACCGTCGTGAACCTGGATCCGCACCACACCCAGTCGGGGTGGATCGAGCTTCCCCTCGAGGAGCTCGGCCTCGACCCGGCCTCCCCGTTCCAGGGGCACGACCTGCTCAGCGGCGCCCGGTACCTGTGGCACGGAAGAAGGATCTACCTGGAGCTCCGCCCCCAGGAGATCCCCGCCCACATCGTCCGCCTCCGCAGGCGTGTCCGGACGGAGCGGGATTTCGACTACTTTCTGTAGAAGACCAAAGGAGGAACGACCCGCATGCCCGGAAAGGACAAGGAACGGTCCCTGCTGCCGGACGACGACCCGCTCTGGTACAAGGACGCGGTCATCTACGAGCTCCATGTGCGCGCCTTCCACGACAGCGACGGCGACGGGATCGGCGATTTCCGGGGGCTCACGGGGAAGCTGGACTACCTGCAGGACCTCGGGGTCACCGCCCTGTGGCTGCTGCCGTTCTACCCCTCCCCGCTGAAGGACGACGGGTACGACATCGCCGATTACATGACCGTGCACCCCTCCTACGGGATGCTGGCCGACTTCAAGCAGTTCCTGCGGGAGTCGCACCGGCGGGGGATCCGGGTGATCACCGAGCTGGTTGTCAACCACACCTCCGACCAGCACCCCTGGTTCCAGAAGGCGAGACGCTCCCCCCCGGGGAGCCGGTGGCGCAATTACTACGTCTGGAGCGACACCCCGGACAGGTACCGGGAGACCCGGATCATCTTCCAGGACTTCGAGAACTCGAACTGGTCGTGGGACCCGGTGGCGAACGCCTACTACTGGCACCGCTTCTACTCCCACCAGCCGGACCTGAACTTCGACAACCCGGGGGTGCGCAAGGCGATCTTCCAGGTCCTCGACTTCTGGCTCGGGATGGGGGTGGACGGGCTCCGGCTCGACGCCGTCCCCTACCTGATCGAACGGGAGGGGACCAGCTGCGAGAATCTCCCCGAGACCCACAAGGTGCTGAAAGGGATCCGGAAGCGGGTGGAGGAGAAGTTCCGGAACCGGATGCTGCTCGCGGAGGCGAACCAGTGGCCGGAGGACGCCGTCGCCTATTTCGGGGAGGAGGACGAGTGCCACATGGCCTTCCACTTCCCCCTGATGCCCCGGCTCTTCATGGCGGTCCGGATGGAGGACCGGTACCCGGTGATCGACATCCTCACCCAGACCCCCGCGATCCCGGAGAGCTGCCAGTGGGCGCTCTTCCTGCGCAACCACGACGAGCTCACGCTGGAGATGGTGACCGACGAGGAGCGGGACTACATGTACCGGGTCTACGCCCACGATCCGCAGGCGCGGATCAACCTCGGGATCCGGCGCCGGCTGGTCCCCCTCCTGGGGAAGGACCGGAGGAAGTTCGAGCTGATGAACGCGCTGCTCTTCTCCCTCCCGGGGACCCCGGTCATCTACTACGGGGACGAGATCGGGATGGGGGACAACATCTACGTGGGGGACCGCAACGGCGTGCGCACCCCGATGCAGTGGAGCGCGGACCGCAATGCGGGGTTCTCGCGGGCCCCCTCCCAGCGGCTCTACCTTCCGGTGAACATCGACCCCGACTACCACTTCGAGACGGTGAACGTGGAGGCGCGGCAGAACAACCTGAGCTCCCCTCTCTGGTTCATGAAGCGGATCCTCTCCCTGCGGAAGCGGTTCCGGGCGTTCGGGCGGGGAACGATCGAATTCCTCTACCCGGAGAACCACCATGTCCTTGCCTTCCTCCGGAGCTACGGGGAGGAGCGGATCCTGGTGGTCGCGAACCTCTCCCGGTTCGTGCAGTACGTGGAGCTGGATCTTTCCCCCCACCGGGGGGCGGTCCCCGTCGAGCTGTTCGGCCAGACCTGCTTCCCCGAGGTGGCGGACGGACGGTATCTCCTCACGCTGGGGCCCCACGCCTTCTACTGGTTCTCCCTCGAGCGGCCTCGGGCGGAGGAGGCCGTGGCGGCGCAGGCGGATCGGGAGAGGAAGATCCCGCGTCTCGCGGCGGAGGGGGCCTGGGAGACGCTTCTGCGGGACGAGGGGAAACGGAAGCTGGAGAGGGTCCTCCCCGACTACATCCGGGGGCGGCGCTGGTTCGGGGGGAAGGCGAGGAAGATGAAGGCGGCCCTGGTCGACGACGCGGTCCCCCTGGCGGGGTCCTCCCAGGCGGCCCAGGTCCTGCTGGTCCGGGTCGAGTACCTCGAGGAGGACCCGGAGATCTACACCCTTCCGGTCGCCTTCGCCGACGGGAAGCGGGCGGCGCGGATCGCGAGGGAGTCCCCCCAGGCGGTGATCGCGGAGGTGTCGGAGACCGGCAGGAACGGCCGCCGGGAGGGGGTGCTTTACGACGCCCTCCACGACCGGGAGGCCTGCGAGTTCCTCCTCGAGTCGACCGCGCGCAGGCGCCGCTTCAAGGGGGCGCAGGGGGAGATCGCCGCGAACCCGTTGCGGGGGTTCCGGAAAATCCGGGGGCCGGGGGAGAAGGCGCCCCGCGCCCGGATGATGCGGGCGGAGCAGAGCAACACCTCCGTCGTCTTCGGCGACCGGATGATCCTCAAGGTCTTCAGGCGGGTGGATAGCGGCGTGAACCCCGACCTGGAGATCGGGGCTTTCCTGACGGAGAAGGCGGCCTTCCCCCACATCTCCCCCGTGGCCGGGTTTCTCGAATACCGGCGGGGGCGGAAGGAGCCGATGACGCTGGGGATCTTCCAGGGGTTCGTGCACAACCAGGGGGACGCCTGGCGCTATACGCTGGACAGCCTGGGGCGGTATTTCGAGCGG
>MGPV01000053.1:8874-20182 GCA_001797615.1 Deltaproteobacteria bacterium GWC2_65_14 | reverse complement strand
CAGGCCGCAGGGATCGAAGGAGATCGAATGCCCGGCGAAGTCCCCGCTCTCCCTTGCGGGAGAGCCGCTTCCCGCGGAGGCGGGGGAGCTGATGGGCGAATACCTGCCCGCCGCCCGGGCGCTGGGGGAGCGGACCGCCGGGATGCACCTGGCGCTCTCCTCCGAGGGGGAAGACCCGGCCTTCGCCCCGCAGTCGTTCACCTCCCTCTACCAGCGTTCCCTATACCAGTCGATGCGCAACCTGACCGGCCACGCGATGCTGCTGCTCAAGCGGCGGCTCCGGTACCTGCCGGAAGGGCTGCGGGAGGATGCCCGCCGGGTCCTGGAGGCGGAGGACCGGATCCTGAAGCGGTTCCGCGGGATCCTCGACCGGAAGATCTCGGCGATGCGGATCCGGATCCACGGGGACTTCCACCTCGGGCAGGTGCTCCATACGGGGAAGGACTTCGTGATCATCGATTTCGAGGGGGAGCCGGCCCACACCCTGACCGCGCGGCGGATCAAGCGCTCGCCCCTGCGCGACGTGGCCGGGATGCTCCGCTCCTTCCACTACGCCTCCAAGGCGCACCTGGTCGGCACCACCGGCGGAAGCGCGATCCGGGAAGAGGACCACTCCGTCCTGGAGCCGTGGGCGCGCTGCTGGAACAGCTGGGTCTCCGCCGCCTTCCTCGAGTCGTACCTGGCGACCGCCTCCCGGGGGAGCTTCCTCCCGAAGACCCGCGAGGAGCTGTCGGCGCTGCTTTCCACCTACCTGATGGAGAAGGCGATCTACGAGCTGGAGTACGAGCTGAACAACCGGCCCGACTGGGTGAAGCTTCCGCTGCGGGGGATCCTGCAGCTTCTGGAGACCGGCGAATGAGCGGGCCCTCTCCCGGGGGCGTGGGAGGGGTCCGGCGCCTGGCGCACGCCTGCGGGGTCCAGACCGCCTACCACGACATCCTGCGGCGGAGGGTCGAAGTGGGCCCGGAAACCCTGCTTGCGGTCCTGCGGGCGCTGGGCAGTCCGGTCGAGACCGCCGCCGACGTCCCCGGGGCCCTGCGGGAACGGGACCGTGCCCGCTGGACCCGGATCTGCGATCCGGTGACCGTGGCATGGGAGGGGGAGCGGGCGAAGCTTGGCCTGCGCCTTCCGGAACGGGCGGGAAGCCGGAAGGTTCGGATCCGGATCCGCCTCGAGGAGGGTGGCACGCGGGACCTTCCGTTCGACCTGTCCCGGATCCCCGGTCGGGAGGGGGCGCTGCTGGACGGCGTGCGCTTCGTCGAGAAGGCGGTTCCCCTGCCGCGGGACCTTCCGCGGGGATACCACGCCCTCACCGTGGAGTCCGGGAAGGCGCGGGCGGAGGCGCTGCTTTTCGCCGCTCCCCGCAGGGCCTGGCCTCCGGGGCGAAAGAACGGGGAGAAGGCCTGGGGAGTGTTTCTTCCCCTCTACGCCGTGCGGTCCGAACGAAACGGCGGAAGCGGCGACCTGACCGACCTGGAGGCGCTGCTCGAATGGACCGGGGCGCAGGGGGGAGGGGTCGTCGGGACCCTGCCGCTCCTGGCCTCCTTCCTCTCCGAGCCGTTCCATCCGAGCCCCTATACCCCGGCCAGCCGCCTCTTCTGGAACGAGTTCTACCTCGACGTCCCCCGGATTCCGGGGTTCGTGGACTGCGAGGAGGCGCAGGCGATCGCCGGAAGCGGCCCCTTCCGGGAGGAGGAGCGGAGGCTTCGCGAGGCCCCGCTGGTGGACTACCGGCGCGGGATGGCGCACAAGCGCAGGCTGCTGGAAACGCTGTCCGACGCCTTCTTCGCGCGCGGAGGGGAGCGCGGGAGCGTCTTCCGGACATTCCTTTCGGAGAACCCGGACGCGAAGGACTATGCGGCCTTCCGCGCCGCGGGGGACGCCCTCCGGACGCCGTGGGCCGTGTGGCCGCGGCCGCTGCGGGACGGGTCCGTTTCCCCGAAAGACTACCGGGAGCGGGACCGGCGCTATCACCTGTTCGCACAGTTCGCCTTCCAGGAGCAGTTCCGGGAGATCACGCGAGGGGCGAGCGCCAGGGGCCGGTCGCTCTACCTCGACCTTCCCCTGGGGGTCGCCTACGACAGCTACGACGTCTGGCGCCACCGGAAGCTGTTCGCGCGGGAGGTTTCGGCCGGGGCGCCGCCGGACGACTTCTTCACCCGGGGGCAGGACTGGGGATTCCCGCCGATGCACCCGGAGCGGATCCGGGAGGAGGGCTACCGGTACTACCGGGCCTGTCTCCGGCACCAGCTGCGCCACGCGGGGATATTGCGGATCGACCACGTGATGGGGTTCCACCGCTTCTTCTGGGTCCCCAGGGGGATGGAGGCGCGGGAGGGGACCTACGTCCGCTACCGGGCGGAGGAGTTCTACGCGATCCTCGCCCTGGAGTCGCACCGGCACAAGGCGCGGATCGTCGGGGAGGACCTGGGCACCGTGCCTTCCTACGTGCGGCCGGCGATGGCCCGCCGCGGGATCCGCAGGATGTTCGTGGTCCAGTTCGGGATGTCGCCCGATCCCGGGATGGCGCTGCGGAGGGTGCCGGCCGACTCCCTGGCCTGCGTGAACACCCACGACATGCCGACCTTCGCCTCCTTCTGGGAGGGGGGGGACGTCGCGGAGCGGGAGGCGCTGGGTCTGCTCGACGGGAAGGGAAGGAAAAAGGAGGAGGTCCGGCGCCTCGCGCTGCGGAAATCGCTTGCCGCCTTCCTCCGCGGGAAGGGGCTGCTCGCGGGTTCCGGGCCGGACGCCATGGAGGTGCTGTCGGCCTGCCTGGCCTACCTGGCGAAAGGCGCCGCCGGCACGGTCGTCGTCAACCTGGAGGACCTCTGGCAGGAGGTCGAGCCGCAGAACATGCCCGGGACCTGGAAAGAGCGGCCGAACTGGATGCGGAAGGCGCGGCACTCCCAGGAGGAATTCGGGGAGATGCCCGGGGTGACCGGGTCGCTCCGGGAGGTGGACCGGCTCCGCCGGGGGGGAAACCCATCCGGGGGCGGGGGAAACGCACGGAATCAGAATACGGGGGAGACTCTATGCGATACGACGTGACGCTGTTGACCGACCAGGATCTCTATCTCTTCAACGAGGGGAGCCACTACCGGCTCTACGAGAAATTCGGCTCCCACTTCATGACCGCCGGCGGCGAGGAGGGGACGCTGTTCACGGTCTGGGCCCCCAACGCCTCGGAAGTGTTCGTCACCGGGAGCTTCAACGGCTGGAACAACAGCAGCCATCCGCTCCGGTCGAAGGGGGGATCGGGGATCTGGGAGGGTTTCATCCCCGGCGTTCCGCGGGGGACCGTCTACAAGTACCATGTCGTCTCCCGGGAGAACGGCTACCGGTACGACAAGGCCGACCCGTTCGCCTTCCACGCCGAGGTCGCGCCCTCCACCGGGTCGGTCGTGTGGGACCTCTGGTACGACTGGGAGGATGCCGCGTGGATGAAGGAGCGGGGCCGCCGCAACGCCGCCGATGCCCCGGTCACCATCTACGAGATGCACCTGGGCTCCTGGATGCGGGTCCCGGAGGAGGGGAACCGGATGCTCACCTACCGGGAGCTGGCCCCCCGCCTGGCCGACTACCTCCGGAAATTGAACTTCACCCACGTCGAGTTCCTCCCGGTGATGGAGCATCCCTTCTACGGCTCCTGGGGATACCAGGTCACCGGGGTCTTCGCCCCGACGAGCCGGTACGGGACGCCGCAGGACTTCATGTACCTGGTCGACCACCTGCACCGGAACGGGATCGGGGTGATCCTCGACTGGGTCCCCTCCCATTTCACCAAGGACGGTCACGGGCTGAACTACTTCGACGGCACCCACCTCTACGAGCATGCCGACCCCCGCCAGGGGCACCATCCCGACTGGGATACGGAGATCTTCAACTACGGGCGGCACGAGGTGTGCAGCTTCCTCCTCTCGTCCGCTCACTACTGGCTGGAGGTCTTCCACGCCGACGGGCTGCGGGTCGACGCGGTCGCCTCCATGCTCTACCTCGACTATTCCCGGAAAGAGGGGGAGTGGATCCCGAACCGGTACGGGGGGAGGGAGAACATCGAGGCGATCGAGTTTTTGCGCCGATTCAACGTCGCCGTCTACGAGTCCCACCCCGACATCCTCACCGTCGCGGAGGAGTCGACCGCCTGGCCGATGGTCTCCCGCCCCACCTACCTCGGCGGGCTCGGGTTCGGGATGAAGTGGGACATGGGCTGGATGCACGACACGCTGCAATACATGTCGCAGGACCCGGTGCACCGGAAGTACCACCACGACAAGCTCACCTTCCGGATGATCTACTCCTTCGCCGAGAACTTCGTCCTCCCCCTCTCCCACGACGAGGTGGTCCACGGGAAGGGCTCGCTGATCGGCAAGATGCCGGGGGATGAATGGCAACAGTTCGCGAACCTGCGGGCCCTCTACGGCTACATGTACGCGCAGCCGGGGAAGAAGCTCCTCTTCATGGGGGGGGAGTTCGGTCAGCGGCGGGAGTGGAGCCACGAGGGGAGCCTCGAATGGGATGTGCTGGAATACCCGGTGCACGCCGGGCTCTCGCGCTGGGTCGAGGAGCTGAACCGGTTCTACCGGAACGAGCCGGCGCTGCATGAGCGCGACTTCGACCCGGCCGGCTTCGAGTGGGTCGACTGCCAGGACGCGGACCAGAGCGTGATCAGCCTGCTCCGGAAGGGACGCACGACGGATGACATCCTCCTCGGCGTCTTCAACTTCACCCCGGTGCCCCGGCACAACTACCGGCTGGGGGTTCCCCGGGGCGGATTCTGGCAGGAGGTCCTGAACAGCGACGCCCGGGAATACGGCGGGAGCGGGCAGGGGAACATCGGGGGGGTCGAGGCGGTCCCCATCCCGGTGCACGGGCGGCTCCACTCGCTGACCGTCGTCGTGCCGCCGCTGGCGGCGGTCTTCTTCAAGAGCGAGGGGAAGGGAAGGTGATTCCCGGATCGACGGAACGGCTCGGCGCGACCCTCCTTCCCGGCGGCGGCTGCGCGTTTCTGGTCCATGCCCCTTCGGCGAAGACGGTGGAGGTGCGGCTGCTCACCCCCGTCGAGGGATTCTTTCCTCTGGAACGGGACGAGAGAGGCTACCACCGGGGGGTCGTCGGGGAGGCGGGCACGGGCAGTCTCTACCTCTACCGGCTCGACGGGGAGCGGGAACGTCCCGACCCGGCCTCGCGGTTCCAGCCGGACGGGGTGCACGGACCCTCCTGCGTGACCGATCCCGGTGCCTTTCGATGGGAGGACCGGGAGTGGGCGGGCCTTCCGCTGGAGGAAGTCGCCCTCTATGAGCTGCATGTGGGGACCTTCACCCCGGAGGGGACCTTCGGGGCGATCCTCCCCCGCCTCGACTCCCTGAAGGAGCTCGGGGTCACCGCGATCGAGCTGATGCCGGTCGCGCAGTTTCCCGGGAGCCGGAACTGGGGGTACGACGGGGTCTACCCCTTCGCCGTCCAGGGAAGCTACGGGGGGCCGGAGGGGCTCAAAAGCCTCGTGAACGCCTGCCACCTGCGCGGGATGGCGGTCGTGCTCGACGTGGTCTACAACCACCTCGGCCCCGAGGGGAACTACCTCCGGGACTTCGGCCCCTACTTCACCGACCGATACAGGACCCCCTGGGGGGCGGCGATCAATTTCGACGGCCCCGGCAGCGACGAGGTCCGGCGGTATTTCCTCGAGAACGCCTGCAGCTGGCTTTCGGAGTTCCGGATCGACGCCCTGCGTCTCGACGCGATCCACGGGATCTACGACTTCTCCGCCGATCCCTTCCTGGCCGAGCTGGCCGACACCGTGCGGGAACTGGGGGTGCGGGAGCACCGGCGGCTCCACCTGATCCCGGAGAGCGACCTGAACGACGCCCGGGTCGTCACGCCCCGGGAGCGCGGGGGATTCGGGCATGACGCCCAGTGGAACGACGACTTCCACCATGCCCTCCATGTCCTGCTGACGGGGGAACGGCAGGGCTACTACCGGGACTTCGGGACCGTGGAGGATCTCGCCCGCGCCTTCACGGAAGGGTTCGTCTACGCCGGGCGCTACTCCGCCTACCGGGACCGCCGCCACGGGAACTCCTCCCGGGACCTTGCGGCTCGGCAGCTGGTGGTCTTCTCGCAGAACCACGACCAGGTTGGGAACCGGATGGGCGCCGAGCGGCTTCCCCTCCTCGCCTCCTTCGAATCGCTGAAGCTGGCCGCCGGGGTCGTCCTGCTCTCCCCCTTCGTCCCGCTGCTGTTCATGGGGGAGGAGTACGGGGAGACCGCGCCCTTTCTCTACTTCATCAGCCACTCCGACCCGGAGCTGGTCGAGGCGGTGCGGAAAGGGCGGATGGAGGAGTTCGCCGCCTTCCGGTGGGAGGGTGAGGTCCTCGACCCGCAGGACGAGGAAACCTTCCGGCGCTCCCGGATCGACTACGCCTTGCGGGAAACGGGGCGGCACCGGACCCTGTTGGAGTATACCCGGGAGCTGCTTCGCCTTCGGCGGGAGCACCCGGTCCTCTCGCGGGGAACCCGCAAGGGGATGAACGCCGTGGCGCTGGAGCGGGAGAAGTCGCTCCTGGTGACCCGGATGCACGGGGACGACCGGACGGCTGCGGTCTGCCACTTCGGGGAGAAGCCGGCCTCCGTGACCGTCCCGCTGTTCGCCGGCCGCTGGCAGACGCTCCTGGACTCCTCCGTTCCGCGGTGGGGCGGCGGCGGAAGCGCCGTCCCGGAGGAGATCCGATCGGGGGGAACCGCCACGCTGTCGCTCGGACCGCGGGCCTTCGTCCTGCTGTCGCAACGAGGGGAGGATTCCGGATAGATGGAACGCTACGTCTGCATCCACGCGCATTTCTACCAGCCGCCGCGGGAGAACCCGTGGCTCGAGGCGGTCGAGTTCCAGGACTCGTCCTATCCCTTCCACGACTGGAACGAGCGGATCACGGCCGAGTCCTACGCCCCGAACGCCGCCTCCCGGATCCTGGACGGGGAGAGGCGGATCGTCGACATCGTGAACAACTACTCCCGGATCAGCTTCAACTTCGGGCCGACCCTGCTCTCCTGGATGGAGGTCCACGAGCCGGCGGTGTACCGGGCGATCCTCGACGCCGACCGCCAGAGCCGGGAGCACTTCTCCGGGCACGGCTCGGCGCTGGCGCAGGCCTACAGCCACATGATCCTCCCGCTGGCGAACCGCCGCGACAAGGCGACCCAGGTGCGCTGGGGGATCGCCGATTTCGTCCACCGCTTCGGCAGGGAACCGGAGGGGATGTGGCTCCCGGAGACGGCGGTGGACCTGGAAAGCCTGGAGATCCTGGCGGAGCACGGGATGCGGTTCGCGATCCTGGCGCCCCACCAGGCGCATCGCGTCCGGCCGATCGGCAGCCGCGACTGGCGGGATGTGGGCGGGGGAGGGATCGACCCGAAGGTCCCCTACCGGATCCGGCTCTCCTCGGGACGGGAGATGGCGCTGTTCTTCTACGACGGGCCGATCTCGCGGGCCGTCGCCTTCGAACGGCTGCTGACCAACGGGGAGGCCTTCGCGAACCGGATTCTCGGGGGATTCGACGGCGACGGGAACGGACATCCGCTCGTCCACATCGCCACCGACGGGGAGAGCTACGGGCACCACCACCGGCACGGGGAGATGGCGCTCTCCTACGCCCTGCACCACATCGAGTCGAACAAGCTGGCGAAGATCACCAATTACGGGGAGTATCTCGAGCGGTACCCCCCGGAGCAGGAGGTGGAGATCCACCCCTTCAGCTCCTGGAGCTGCGCCCACGGGATCGAGCGGTGGCGGAGCCATTGCGGCTGCAACTCGGGGGGACGGCCGGAGTGGACCCAGGAGTGGCGCCGCCCCCTGCGGGAGGCGCTGGACTGGCTGCGGGAGAAGCTGGCGGTGCTCTATACCGACGCCTCGATGGGGCTTTTCCGGGATCCCTGGGCCGCCCGGGACGACTACGTGTCGGTGGTGCTCGACCGCTCCGAGGAGAATGTCCGGGCCTATCTCGGACGGCACGCGGTCCGGGAGCTGTCCGCGGAGGAACGGGTCCGGGCGCTCAGGCTGCTCGAGCTCCAGCGCCACGCGATTCTGATGTACACCAGCTGCGGCTGGTTCTTCGACGAGCTCTCCGGGATCGAGACCACGCAGATCCTCCAGTACGCGGGGCGCGCCATCCAGCTGGCGGAGGAGATCGACGGGCAGGATATCGAGTCCCGCTTCCTGTTCCTTCTCGAGCATGCGAAGAGCAACCTCCCGGAGCACGGGGACGGCCGGCACATCTACGGGAAGTTCGTCAAGCCCTCCGTCGTTGACCTGCACAAGGTCGGGGCCCATTACGCGATCAGCTCCCTGTTCGAGAACTACGGGGAGGAGGCGGAGGTCTTCTGCTACCGCGTGGACCGGGAGGAATTCCGGATCCTCTCCGCGGGAAAGAAGCGGCTGGCGCTTGGGAGGGCGAGGATCGCCTCGCGGATCACAGGGGACACGGCGCAGGTTTCCTTCGGGGTCCTCCACTTCGGCGATCACAACGTGATCGGGGGGATCCGCGAGTCCCGCGGGGAGGAGCCCTACAAGGCGTTGGTGGAAGAGATCGGCGGAATCTTCCAGGGGGCCGATTTCCCCGAGGTGATCCGGGCCGTCGATCGGAATTTCGGCCAGGGCACCTATTCCCTGAAGCTGCTGTTCCGGGACGAGCAGCGCAAGGTTCTAGACTCGATTCTGGAGGAGAGTCTCGCCGACGTGGACGCGGTCTACCGGCAGCTCTACATGCAGAATGCGCCGCTCATGCGCTTTCTCTCCGATTTCGGCTATCCCATGACGAAGTCGTTCCGGGTGGCGGCCGAGCTGGCGCTGAATGCCGAGCTTCGGCGCGCCTTCACAGAGGAGTCGCTGGACGTCGAGCGGATCAAGGGGGTCCTGCAGGAGACACAGGCAACGGGGATCTCCTTCGACGGTCCCGGCCTGGGCTACGCGCTCCGGAAGACGATCGAGCGGATGATGGCGAGGTTCCTGGAGGATCCGGACGACCTCGACCAACTCCGGCGGCTCAACGCCGCGGTGGAGATGGGGGACGCACTTCCCTTCGAGGTGACCTTCTGGAAGAGTCAGAACCTCTTCTTCGAGGCGCTGCAGGGCGTGTATCCGCGCTACGGCGCCCGGAAAGCCGGGGGGGACTCCGCGGCGGAGGAGTGGGTCGCCCTCTTTTCCGCACTCGGGGAGAAGCTCTCCGTCCGGGTTCCCCGATGATCCCCGCGCGCATCCCCGTCTCCACCTACCGGCTCCAGCTTCACCGGCGCTTCCGGTTCCTGGATGCTCTGGCCCTGCTGCCGTACCTGGAGGCGCTCGGCGTCGGCGACCTCTACGCCTCGCCGCTGCTGGCGGCCCGCAGGGGGAGCTCCCACGGGTACGACGTCGTCGACCCGACGCGTCTCAATCCCGAGCTGGGGACGGAGGAGGAGTTCGACGCGCTGGCGTCGGCCCTCGCGGAGCGGAACATGGGGCTTCTTCTGGACATCGTCCCCAACCACATGGCGGCGAGCGGCGAGAACCGGTGGTGGATGGACCTCCTCGAGACCGGGGCGGGTTCGCCCTTCGCCCGGTTCTTCGACATCGACTGGGAATCCTCCAGGGAGGCGCTCCGGAGGAAGGTGCTCCTCCCGATCCTCGGCGGGCCGTACGGGAAGGTGCTGGAGGACGGGGAGCTCTCGCTGCGCCTTGCGCAGGGGAGCTTCTTCGTCCTCTGCCACGGGACCCGGCTTCCCGTCGCCGTTCCGTCCTACGCCCGCATCCTCGCGCACGGCCTGGAGGCGCTGGAGGAAAATTTGGGGCCGGACCATCCCGTCTTCCGGGAGCTGTGGGAGCTGATCTCGGAGGCGGAGCATCTTCCGGCCGCTCCGCCCGCGGATCCGGAGGCGGCGGGGGAGTGGAGGAGGAGCGCCGGCGGGATCCGGAAGCGGCTCGCCTCCCTGCACGCGGGGAGGGCGGAGATCCGGGCGCACCTGGACGGGATCCTTCGGGACTTCGCGGGGACCCGGGGAGACCCGGCGAGCTTCGCCCTCCTGGACCGGCTGCTGTCGGAGCAGCACTACTGGCTCTCCTTCTGGCGCCTGGCCAACGAGGAGATCAACTACCGTCGGTTCTTCGCCATCAGCGACCTGGTGAGCCTGCGCGTGGAGGAACCGGCGGTGTTCGACGCCTCCCACGCGCTGATCCTGCGGCTGGTCCGGGAGGGGAAGGCGACCGGCGTGCGGATCGACCATGTCGACGGGCTCTACGACCCGTCGGGCTATCTCGAGCGGCTCCGGGAGGAACTCTCCCGGGGGGGGACGTCCGGTCCCCCGTACCTGGTCGTGGAGAAGATCCTCGCGGGGGAGGAGCTTCTTCCCCCGGAGTGGCCGGTCTGCGGGACCACCGGATACGACTTCCTGAACGCGCTGAACGGGATCTTCGTCAGCGCCGGCGGGGCGCGGCTCCTGGACGGGGTCTACATCCGCTTCACCGGGGAACGGGAGGAGTTCGCGGAGCTGGTCTACCGGAAGAAGAGGCTGGTGATGGAGTCGCTCTTCGCGGGGGAGATGCACTCGATGGGGATGCACCTCGCCCGGCTGGCGGAGCGGGACCGGCACGGGCGGGACCTTCCCCGCAAGGAGCTGCGGGAGGCGCTCGTCGAGGCGACCGCCTGCTTCCCCGTCTACCGGACCTACATCCGGGGGCTCGACCTGACCTCCAGGGACCGGCGGTACATCGGGAGGGCGCTGCGGGAAGCCCGGCGGCGAAGCACCGGGGCGAGCGGCCCGGTGTTCGATTTCCTGGGGCGGGTGCTACTGCTGGAGGGCCCCGATGCCTTCCCCGCGGAGAGGAAGGAGGAGTGGCTCGGCTTCCTGATGCGCTGGCAGCAGTTCACCGGCCCGATCATGGCGAAGGGGTTCGAGGACACAGCGCTCTACGTCTACAACCGCCTCGTTTCCCGGAACGAGGTGGGGGGAGAGCCGGCGGGGCCGGGCACTTCCCCGGAGGCGTTCCACCGGCGCGCCGCGGCGGTCCGCCGCCGGTGGCCGTTCACGATGAACGCCACTTCCACGCACGACACGAAACGGGGCGAGGATGTCCGCGCCCGGATCAACGTCCTCTCCGAGATCCCCGGGGAATGGGAGCGGCGGGTGACCCGCTGGAGCCGGTGGAACGCGGAGAAGCGGCGGGAATCGGGGGCGGGGCCGTCGCCGGACCGGAACGAGGAATATCTTCTCTACCAGACGCTGGTCGGCGCATGGCCGCTCGACGAAGGGGAGGTTTCCTCCCTGACCGCGCGGGTCCAGGAAT
>MGPV01000053.1:0-8836 GCA_001797615.1 Deltaproteobacteria bacterium GWC2_65_14 | reverse complement strand
TTGCGGGAGTTCGTCGCCGCGATCCTCGACGGGGGAGGAAAAAACCGGTTCCTGGAGGACTTCCTGCCGTTCCAGCGGAGGATCGCCCGGTACGGGATGACGAACGGCCTCTCCCAGGCGCTCGTCAAGATCGCCGCCCCCGGGGTCCCCGACTTCTACCAGGGGACCGAGCTGTGGGACCTGCGGCTGGTCGACCCGGACAACCGGGGGCCGGTGGACTTCTCCCGGCGTCGCAGGCTGCTGCAGGAGCTGGCGGAGCGGGAACCCGCGGGGCGTCTCGCCCTGGTCCGCGAGCTGCTGGCGCGGCCGGAGGACGGCCGGGTCAAGCTCTTCCTCACCTGGAAGGCGCTCCGGTTCCGGAGGGACCGCAGGGAGCTGTTCGCCTCCGGCGACTACCTTCCCCTGTCCGCGTCCGGGGAGAAGCGGGAGCATGTCCTGGCCTTCGCCAGGAGAAAGGGGAAGGAGTGGGCGATCGCGGCGGTGCCGCGGCTGGTGACGCGCCTCGGCCCCCCGGAAACCTTCCCGCTGGGCGAGAAGGCCTGGGGCTCCCGCGGCGGGATCGTCCTCCCCGAGGGATACCCCGACCGCTGGACCTGCCTCTTCACGGGAGAGCCGGTCCGCACCGAAGGGAAGGGCGGGCGCGGCGTCCTTCCCTTCCGTTCCCTCTTCCGCGATTTCCCCGTGGCGTTTTTTTCCGCCGACCCGGGCTGAACGGGTCCTCCGTGACGGGTTCCCCCCCCATTTCATCCACGCGGCTCGTTTGGTATCATCCCATGGATATGGCCATGAAAAACGGGAGCAGGAATCACCGCAAGGGGGAAGCTCCGCGCAAGCAGGACCCGCCGGGAAAGGCGGCGGCTGCGGTAGTGCCCGGCCGGCCGGAGGAGGTCCGCCTCAGCCGGGAGATGTCCGGCTTCAGCGTCACGATGATCGGCGTCGGGGCGATGATCGGGGCGGGGATCTTCGTCCTGACCGGGATCGCGGCGGGGGGCGCCGGGCCGGGGCTGATCCTCGCCTTCGCCCTGAACGGGGGGGTGACCCTCTTCACCGCGATGGCCTACGCCGAGCTGGGCTCCTGTTTTCACGACGCCGGGGGCGGCTATCTCTGGGTGAAGAGCTCCCTCCCGCACCCGAACGGCTTCCTCTCCGGCTGGATGTCCTGGTTCGCCCACGCGGTGGCCTGCAGCCTCTACGCGCTGGGGTTCGGCGCCTATTTCGGACACGTTCTCGAGGGGTTCGGCGTCTCCGTCCCCCACGTGCCCTACCTCCCGCTGGAGAAGATGCTGGCGGTCCTGGCCTGCCTGGTCTTCTCCTACATCAACTTCCGGGGCGCCTCCGAGACGGGGAAGGCGGGGAACATCGTCACCATGGCCAAGGTGGTGATCATCCTTCTCTTCGTGGGGGCCGGCGCCTGGGCGATGCAGGGGATGCCGGAGTGGAAGGGGAACTTCACCCCCTTCTTCCCGGTGGGGATGGGAGGGGTCTTCAGCGCCATGGGGCTCACCTTCATCGCCTTCCAGGGGTACGAGGTGATCGCCCAGTGCAGCGAGGAGGTGATGGACCCGAAGCGGAACATCCCCCGGGCCATCTTCTTCGCCCTGCTCATCGTGATCCCGATCTACCTGCTGGTCGCCTTCGTCGCCCTCGGGGCGATCCACGGGGAGGGGATGCCCACCTGGCAGTTCCTCGGGAAGATGAAAGAGCTGGCGGTCGTCGAGGCGGCCCGCCAGTTCTTCCCCGGCGGCGGGGTGGTCCTGCTGATCGGGGGTCTGCTTTCCACCGCGAGCGCGCTGATTGCCACGATCTACTCCTCCTCCCGCGTCGCCTTCGCGATGGCCCGGGACCATAACCTTCCGGAATTTCTCGGGAAAATCCACGCAGGGAAGAAGACGCCGCACCTGTCGATCGTCGCCTCGGCGGCGATCGTCATCCTCATGGCGGTTTCCCTTCCGATCGAGGATGTCGCCAGCGCCGCCGACATCATGTTCCTGCTGGTCTTCCTCCAGGTGAACGTGACGCTGATCCGAATGCGCAAGACCCACCCGAACCTGCCCCGCGGCTACCGCGTCCCGCTGGTTCCCCTGATCCCCGTGCTGGGGATCGTCACGCAGCTCTTCATCGCCGTCTACATGTTCTTCTACAGCCCGATGGCCTGGATCTCGGCGGGGGCCTGGCTCGCCGTCGGCTTCGTCGTCTACAAGGGATACGCCTCGAAACGGGAGGAGCTGGCGGTCTCGGTCCTGGCGCTGGCCGACGCGGAGGCGGCCCGGAAGGACTACCAGGTGCTGGTGGTCCCCTTCCGGCAGGAGCAGGTCCGCCCCCTGATGCGGATCGCCTGCGCCCTGGCGAAGAACTACGAGGGGGAGGTCACCGCCGTCTCCGTCGTCGAGGCGCCCAAGGGGGTCCGCCTGAACCGGTACTCTGGGGGGCTCCAGGAGGCGCGGACCCTGCTGCGGCTGGGGGAGAACATCGCCGCCGCCGCCGGTGTCGAGTTCCGCCGGGTCGTCAAGATTTCCCACCGGCGCTCCTACGGGATCCTCGAGACTGCACGGGAGGAGAAGAGCAACTTCATCCTCTTAGGTCCTATCGGGAAGGGGGGGTGGATCCACCAGCTCCAGGAGATCGTCCTGCTGAACGTCCTCGATCATGCCCCCTGCAACGTGGCGATCTACCGGGGGGAGGCGCTGACCGAGGTGAAGCGGATCCTGCTGGCGGTCGAGGACACCCTCTCCTGCCGGCTGGCGATCAACATCGCCCCCGCCCTCTCCGAGGAGCTCAAGTCCCCGGTGACCATCCTCCGGACGATCGATCCCGACGCCGGCAAGGCCGAGGAGCAGGGGGTCGCCGCCTGGATGGAGGATGTCATCAAGGACCTTCCGTTCCGGGTTCCCGTGGAAAAACAGGTGATCCGCTCCCATAAGGTCGCGAAGACGATCCTCGAGAACGTCCGGGAGACCGACCTGCTGCTGATGGGGGCCTCCCGCCACGTCGGAGCGATCTCGTCGCTCTTCGGGACCGACGTGACGGAGGCGGTGGTGGAGAAGGCCGGCGTCCCGGTCCTCCTCCTGAAGCGGTACCAGCAGCAGAAATCCTCCCGGTTCTCCGGGATCCTCTCCGGCCGATAAGGAGGCCCCATGCGGGAACGCTCGATTCTCACGCCGTTCGAAACGATGTGGGACAGGATCTGGGAGTTCCTCCCGAACTTCGTCGCCGCCCTCGCCCTCTTCCTGGTGGGGATCGCCATCGCCCTGGCGGTCCGGTACCTGGTGATCAGGCTGCTGAACTCGATCGGCTGGGAGCGGGTCGCCGGCAAGTCCTCCTACCTGCGGCTTCTCGGGATCGGCGACATCCGGTACCCGCTCTTCGACCTGATCGGGGCGATCGTCTTCTGGGTGGTCATCCTCGCCTTTGCCGGCACGGCGGCGCACACGCTGAAGCTCACCACGATCGAGATCCTCCTCGACCAGCTCGTGGAGTTCCTCCCGAACCTCTTCTTCGCCGTGGTGATCCTGGGGCTGGGCATCTGGTTCGGGATCCTGGCGGGGAGATTCGCCCGGGCCTTCGCCCGCTCCGCGGAGATCCAGGAGGCGAACCTGATCGGGAAGGGGATCCAGTACCTGATCATCATCATCGCCGCGGGGACCGCCCTCGAGCAGCTCCGGGTGGCGACCCGGTTCCTCTTCGGGGCCTTCCTCATCGTCCTCGGGTCGCTGGCGCTCGCCTTCGGCCTGGGAGGGAAGGACAAGGCGAAGGAGATCATCGACCGGGTCTCCCGGGTGGAAGAGGAAGGGAAAAAGGGAGGGGAAGAGGAAGAGGAAGAGGAGTGACGGTGCGCACGCTGAAGGGAAAGACCCTCTTCATCACCGGGGCCAGCCGCGGAATCGGGAAGGCGATCGCCCTCCGGGCGGCGGCGGACGGGGCGAACGTCGTGATCGCGGCCAAGACCGCCGAGCCCCACCCGAAGCTTCCCGGGACGATCCACACCGCGGCGCGGGAGATCGAGGAGGCGGGCGGCCGGGCGCTGCCGGTCCAGGCCGACATCCGGTTCGAGGAGCAGATCGCGGAGGCGGTCCGGAAGGGGGCGGAGGCCTTCGGCGGGATCGACATCCTCGTGAACAACGCCAGCGCCATCAGCCTGACCGGAACACTGTCGACCCCGATGAAGCGGTTCGACCTGATGTTCTCGGTGAACGTGCGGGGGGCCTATGCCTGCTCCCAGGCCTGCATCCCCTACCTGAAGCAGGCGTCCAACCCCCACATCCTGACCCTCTCCCCCCCGCTGTCGATGGACCCGAAGTGGTTCCGGAACCACTGCGCCTACACGATGGCGAAGTACGGGATGAGCATGTGCGTGCTGGGGATGGCGGAGGAGTTCCGGGAGGAGGGGATCGCGGTGAACGCCCTGTGGCCGCGGACCGTCATCGCCACGGCGGCGATCGAGATGCTCGGCGGGGCGGTCGCCCCCGAGAACTGCCGCAGGCCGCGGATCGTGGCCGACGCGGCCCGCGCGATCCTGGTGCGCGACAGCCGCGGCTGCACCGGGAACTTCTTCCTCGACGACGAGGTCCTGGCCGCCGAGGGGGTCACCGACCTTTCTCCATACGCAGTGAGCCCCGGGGCACCTCTTCTGCCCGACCTGTTCCTGGACTGAATCGGAAATCCCTTCCCGGAAACGGGAACGGGGGACCGCCTGCCACGTGCGGCCCCCCGTCCCTTTGCTCACCAATTGGAGGGAAATGATGAGGTTACATCGTTAGACGCGCGGGATCCGGGAAAGGTTCCAGGATCCGTCAAAAACCCAGTTTCCCGAGAAAATACGGCATCTGTTTCCGCCACCAGGGCCAGTCGTGGTTCACGTCGTGCCCCCAGACATCGACCCAGGCGGGGATCTCCTTCTCCCCGAGGATCCGCTTCAGGGCCCGGGTGTCCGCCAGCATCTCGTCCTCCCAGGCGCCCTGCCCGACGCAGATCACGATCCGGCTCTTCCGGTACCGGTCGAGATACCGCGGATCGGTCAGGCCGGGGAGATAGGCGAGCGGCACGTGAAGATAGACGTTTTCGTCCATGTAGTCCCCGATGAATCCGCGCAGCTGGTAGACCCCGCTCAGGGCGATGACCGCGTCGAACCGGTCCGGGTGCCGGAAGAAGAAGTTCGCCGAGTGGTACCCCCCCATGCTGCAGCCGGTCGTCAGGATCCCCTGGGACGGGCCGCGGGACCGGATGAAGGGGACGACTTCGGACGCGATGTACCGGTCGTAGTCGTTGTGCCTCCGGACGCGGTCGGCAGGGTGGGCGTCGTGGTTCAGCCAGGACTGGCGGTCCACGCTGCCGACGGTGAACAGGACGATCCTGCCCCCCTCGAGGAACGGCCGGACCGCCTCCACCATCCCGAAGTCCTCGTACTCGTAGAACGTTCCCCCCGCGGCGGGGAACGCCAATACGGGCTTTCCCGCGTGCCCGTAGACCTTCAGTTCCATTTCCTGCCGGAGGTTTTCGCTGTACCACTTGTGGTACTCGACGTTCACCGGCGTTCCCTTCCCTTCTTCCGGGGCCTACCGGAGCTCGTGGATGAAACGGGCCGCGGCGAGGACCTCGTCCAGGTCCCTGGACCTGGCGATGTAGCCGTAATCGCCGATGGCCGCCCGGAAGATGGAATGGATCTCCTCGTGGTGCGGGATGCAGTGGCCGAAGGCGTCGAGGATCTCCCGGTGGCCGTGTGCGTACTCCTTCCCCCGTTTCCTGCCGATGTAGCCGCAGTGGTAGGGGCGCGATCCGGCGGCGGCGAACTCGTTGCGGACGACGAGGCGGGCCCACTCCCGGTAGATGTCGATGTCGTTCGCGTAGTTGAACATCTCCGTGGTCAGGCCTCCCGGCGGCCGCAGGTTGATCTCCAGCGCGACGATCCGCCCGTCCCGGCTCGTGCGGAAGAACTCGATGTGGAAGAAGCGCTCCCGGACCCCGAACGCCGCTACCGCCCGTCGCCCCGCCTCCTCCAGGTCGGGGGGGATCTTCCGAAGGGAGTAGTAGTACAGGTGGTCGTCGTGGTTGACCGTCTCCATGATCCCCTGGCTGAAGGAGTGGGCGGTGTGGAACACGAGGTTGCCGTCCCGGTCCGCCAGGCCGTCGAAGGAAAGGATCCTCCCCTCGATGAACTCCTCCATGAGGTACTCCACGGGCGGTTTCCGCGCGAAGAACCGTTCGAGCTCCTCCGGCCCCCCGATCTTGAAGGTGGCCGCCGCCCCGACGCCGACGTCCGGTTTCGCGACCACCGGGAAGCCCGTTTCCCGGACGAGCCGCCTTCCCTCCTCCAGCGTCCGGACCACCTCCCCGCGGGCCACGGCCACCCCCGCTTCGAGGAACGTTTTCTTCATCCGGGACTTCCGCTTCACCCCGGCGATCCCGTCCTCCCGGATGCCGAAGACGTGGAAATCCGTGCGCAGCCTCGCATCGGTCTCCAGCCAGTACTCGCTGTGCGATTCGATCCGGTCGATCCTGCCGTGACGGTGGGTGAAGTGGCCGCAGGCGCGCAGGAGCTGATCGTAGTCGTGGAGATCCCCCACACGGTAGTACTCCGCCAGCGCATCCTGCAGCTCCCCGCGGAGGGAATCGTAGGGGGCGTCGGCCAGCCCCAGGACATTCGCCCCGAACTCCTTCAGCCGCACGCAGAAGAGGTGGTAGTTCGGAGGAAAGTGGGGGGAAAGGTAGACGAAGTTCATTCCAAGAAGGTAGCCCCGACGGCCCCAAACGTAAAGCCCCCTGGAAAAACCGCGAACCATCCGGGCCCCACCGTTGTCAATGGGAGCAGGAAGGGCGGCCGCCCACGGATAAAAAAAACCGGTGTGGAAAGGAGAGATCCCGTGAATCGAACCAACGTCAGTGTCCTCCCGGCCCGCAATCCCATGGTACTCGTTCCCTTCCTGGCGGCGCTCCTGCTCGGGCTGTCGGCCCAGGCGTGGGCCTCCGCGGTAAACGTCGAGGTCGTCTCCGACAGGAAAGGCGCGCTTTCCCTGTTTCCGGTCGGCCAGAACGGGCGCAACAGCAGCTACCGGGCCTACCTGGAGGCGGAGCGGGGAGAGAAGTACGGCATCCGGATCGCCAACCGGACGGGACGCCGGGTCGGCGTCGTCGTGGCGGTGGACGGCCGGAACATCATCTCGGGGGAGAAGTCCAACCTCCGAAACAGCGAGCGGATGTACATCCTCGGCCCCTATGAATCGGCGGTCTACGACGGGTGGCGGACGGCTCGCGACACGGTGAACCGGTTCTACTTCACGGAGCCGGGCGACTCCTACGCCGCCGCCTTCAACGACCGCTCGGCGATGGGGGTGATCGCCGTCGCGGTCTACCGGGAGAAGGAGCCCCCGCCTCCGCGGGTCCGCCACGACCGGGAGTCGGGCGGGAAGTCGGGCGACGACCGAAGCATGGCCCCGGAGGCGGCCCCGGGCGCGCCCCTGGGGGCGGAGCGGAAAAACCTCGCGCCGCAGGCGCGCGAGGAGTCGGCGGGCACCGGCTTCGGGGAGGAGTCCCATTCCCCCTCGATCCGGGTGACGTTCGACCCGGAGCGCCGCGTGGCGGAACGCCACTTCCTGAAGTACGAGTGGCGCGACACCCTCTGCCGGAAGGGGATCCTCGACTGCCGCTACTCCCGGAACCGGTTCTGGGACGATGACGGGTACGCCCCCTATCCGCCCGGACGCCGGCCGGCACGGTGCGAATAGGGGAGGGGCGCCTCGGGAAGACCATGCTTCTTCTCCTTGTCCCGAACGATGATCCGGATTGGGGGCCGGCCGGTTTCGCCGGCCCCTCCGGCGTCGCAGGGGTATCAGAATCGCGTATTGCCGCTGGAATTGCCCGCCCGGGTTCGTTATGATGCTTTGTCCCGGTCCTGTTCCGACGGCGAACGGTGCCGGGGAAAAGAACGGGCAAGGTGGGTGGGCAAGGATGAGTTTCGACCCCGGCAGGTTCCTGACGCGTTACGCCGATGCCTTCAACGGGCGGGACCCGGAGAAGCTTCGGACGCTCTTCGCGCTCGACGATCCCCGCTTTGCCGTGTGGGAGGACTACTCGGGGGAACTCTTCGACGGGGAGACCTACGGAGTCATCCTGGAGGGAGCCTTCGACGCCACGGGGGAGATGTCCTTCGAATTGCTGCGCAGCGACCGCTTCGACGACTTCGCGACCCTCCACGTCGTCCAGAAGATCGTCGACGAAGGCGAGGAAGGCGAAGGGGTGTTCGCGGAGGCCCTGATCCGGGCCACGTTGTGGATCGCCCTGTCCGGAGAGGAGGCCCGCGTCGTCGTGGCCCACTTCTCCGCCCTGCCGTCCACGACCTCCTCGGCCTGTCTCGCGGGGATGTGTACGGGATAGAGCGCGCCCTTAGCTCAACGGATAGAGCACCTGGCTTCGGACCAGGCGGCTGGGAGTTCGAATCTCTCAGGGCGCGCCAGTCTTTTTCCACTCCGCGATGCGAGATTCGAACTCCGAGGCAGATGCCTGGCGGGCTGACCGAAAGTCGGCGGAATTGCTCTTGTCACCGCGTTCGCGTCTAGGCATAATGTCTGGGATGATTCGACGAAAGCCTTTTCCAAGGGGTCTCGTATCCCTCTTCGTGGCGGCAGGACTGGTCCTTATGGGATTCAGCGCTTGGGCTTCCTACGACTGTTGCGGTCATCCCTCCGATTCCCGCGAGACTTCGAAGCCCGAGAATGGAGCCTCGCTTCCGGACGACGTCTGTGCGTTCACATGCTGCCAGGTGACCATGATCGTTTTCCCGGTTCCATCCCTTGAGGCCCGGTTCGGTCCGTTGTGGATCCTCGAGGTCTCCGAAAAGTCCCCA
>MGPV01000052.1:2287-11284 GCA_001797615.1 Deltaproteobacteria bacterium GWC2_65_14 | reverse complement strand
GCCCGGGATCTCCCGGATCCTCGATCCTTCCCCCATCCGGTGACCCGGGCCTCCGGGAAGGATTCTCTACCGTTGGCCGGAAAGCCACCGTACCGCTCTGCCGTCGAGATCCGACAGGATCGCTTCGGCCTGCGCGCGCGTCGCCTTCCCCGCGAGTCCGAGATGGTACCGCTCCCGGGAAAGGAGCCACAAGGTGCCGGAGGGAAGGTCGGCGCGATACCGGTCCTCTCCGGCCGGGGAGAATCCGGGGATAGCCCCCTGGAGTTTCTTCACGAAGCCGGGGGCGAGCGCTTCATACCCCAGCAGCGCCCGCCGGTGAAACACGACGGGTCCCTCGGCCGCCCGCGCGACCGAGCGCTATTTCGCCGCCGTCTTCTTCTCCATCGCCTCGGACAATATCTGGATCCCCTTCTTCGACTCCACCACGGAGCGGGTGAGCGACTCCCGGGCCGCCTCGGGGTTGTGGAAACCGTCGGAGTTCTCCGCGGTCCACCACTCCCACAGGATGTGGGCCTTCTGGTGCTGTTCCCGCGCCTCCCGGATCGCCGCCTCGTCGACCCCCGCCTTCCTCGCCTCCACGATCCCGTCGATCAGTCTCCCCAGCCAGAACTCCGCCTTCCGCATCTTGCCCTTGACGAAGCTCTTCACCGACTCGATCTCGTAGATCGCCTGATCGGGGGTGAGCTTGGGGTGGCACTTCGCGGAGAGGCAGGTCTCCTGGAGGTAGTGGCGGGGGGTCGTCTGCCAGTGGCTCGTGAAGACCTTCCCCTGCCTGTTCTTCACCTTGGGCATGTGGCAGTCGTTGCAGGAGACCCCCACGCGGTCGTGGACGGAGTTCCAGAAGGTCTCCGCCTCGGGGTGCTGGGCCTTCCAGAGGAGACCGCCGGTCAGCCCGTGCTTGAAGTCGCGGAAGCCCAGGGCGTTGTAGTGGTCGTAGATCTGGAAGACGTCCTTGAAGGGGAAGTGGTTCGACCGCCGGTCGGACGACTGGATCGAGTACTCCCCCGTCTTGGGGTCGAACCCCGGGTTGCAGTTGTACTCCACGTGGCACTGCCCGCACTGGAGCTTCGCGTCGTACTTCTCCAGGAGGGCGATCTTCCGGAATCCCTCCCGGAACTCGACGACCTTCATCTTCGTCGCCCTGGGGTCCTTGTGCCAGAGGGTGTCCCTCTCCGGCCGCTCGAGCGCCTGGATCAGGGCGTCCCGGACGATCCGCGGCTTCGCCGCGTGGGGGTCGTGGCAGAAGAAGCAGTTCAACCCGTTCTGGAGGTCCTTCACGAACTCCACCACGTTCGAGGTGCGGTCCCACTTGGCCCGCTCATCCTTGTCTCCCAGGAATTTCCATTTCAGGATCTGGTCCTGGGTCTTGCACTGCAGGCAGGTCGGGTTCGCCGCCGGCGCCGACTCGGGGAGGAACGCCTTGTGCTCCTTCGAGTCCGGGTACCGGTCCTCCAGGACGTCCCAGGCCTTCGGGTTTCCCGGGGCGGCGACGTACGACCATCCGGTCTTCGACTGGAACCTCCCACCGTACGCCCGGTCGACGATCAAATGGTCGACGAGCATGAACTTGTGGCTGCGGGGGGCCGCATGCTCCTTCGTGAAGCCGTGCCCCATCATCAGCTTGTCCCAGAGGGGGTTGGGAGCCCGCTCGGTGAGGAGCGACTTCTCCACCCGGGCGAACCGCTTCATGTTGAGCCGGGTGAAGGTTTCGTACTGGTCCTTGTGGCAGGCGCCGCACGCCTCGTGGTCGAACCTCGTGCCCGGCCTCTTGTCGCTGTCCGCGAGGTGGGCGGCGGTCCCGGTGTGGCAGGAGACGCAGTTGACCTTCCCGTGCCTGTTCCCTTTTTTCAGCGCCTCGATCCCGTCGTGGCAGTCGAAGCACTTCGCTTCCTGGACCGGCGCCTCCTCCTTCGCCTTCGCGGGCGCCCCCCATGCCTGTTTCACTGCGACGGTGCCGCCGGCCGCAAACCATGCCGTGAACGCAGCCAGCAGGACGACGAACCCCAGCGCGCGCGTCCTTTTCATCCGTTCCCTCCTTGGCTGGGTTGACCGGGGAAGGCAAGTATACCACCGGAGAACCCTCTTTTTTTCTAAATAGTTCGAGTCTGTTTTGTCTCCCCGCCGGGTAACACAGGTTACCGGGCGAATGCTTCGCCCCATCGAAACCATCTTTACGGATCGCTCGTTAACGGATTTTTTCCTGGACCCAGTTTCCGTTTGATTATTGTGCAGTTCCAAAGAGGAGACTCAAATCGCTCTCCTTTTGGGATAACCCCCGGCAAAAGGGATCCATGAGAGTCACGCAGACTTCGCAGCCATCATGTCTTGTCCAGCATTTCCCGCACCTTCCTCGCCAAGACCGTGGGGGAAAACGGCTTTCCCAAAAACGGGGTGCCCGGCCGGATCACGAACGCCTTGTGGATCGCATCCGCCGAATACCCGCTCATGAAGATCCCCTTCAACCCGGGGGTCTCCTTCCGCATCGCCTCGAACGCCTCCTTCCCCCCCATCCTCGGCATGACCACGTCCAGAACAACCAAGGCTATATCCTCCCCGTGTTGCCGGAACAGGTCGACGGCCTCTTCCCCGTTGCGGGCCGGGAGCACCGTATACCCGAGTTCCTTCAGGATCCGCTCTGAGAGCGTCCGGATCAATTCATCATCATCCGCCAGGAGGATGGTCTCCCTGCCTCCCCGGACCGGTTCCGCCTTGACAGGCACCCTGACATCCGGGGGATCCTCGACCGCGGGGAAGTACACCTTGAAGGTCGACCCCATCCCCGGCTCGCTGTACACATGAATGAACCCGTTGTGCTGCTTCACGATCCCGTACACCACCGAAAGCCCCAATCCCGTCCCCTTGTCCGGCGCCTTCGTCGTGAAGAAGGGCTCGAACACCCGATCCCGGGTCGCTTCGTCCATCCCGATCCCCGTGTCGGAAACCATCAGAAACGTGTAGCGCCCCTGTTTCATGTACGGGTAACTCCGGACATATTCCTCATCGAGGGCCGCTGCACCGGTCTCCACGAGGAGCTGCCCCCCTTCGGGCATCGCGTCCCTGGCGTTCAGGTACAGGTTCATTAGGACCTGCTGGATCTGCCCCCGGTCTGCCCGAACAGTCGGAGTCTCCTCGGCCAGGAAGGTCCTGACCTCGATCAGTTCCCCGGCCACCTTCGCAAAGAACTTCACATGGTCGTTCACCACGTCGCGTACGTCCAGGTTGACCGGTTCGACCACCTGTCGGCGGGCAAAGGTCAACAATTGCCGCGTCAAGGTTGCGGACCGCTCCGCAGCTCTGGAGATCGCATCCAGGTCCGCCTGCGCCTTCGGATCGCCGGCAAGCCGCATCCGAAGCAACTCGCCATACCCCATGATCCCGGTCAGCGCGTTGTTGAAATCGTGGGCGATCCCTCCGGCGAGGGTGCCCACCGACTCCATCTTCTGGGCCATCCTCACCTGTTTCTCGAGCAACATCAAATTCGTGACGTCCCGCTTCGCGGCGACGAAATTCACGATCTCTCCCGAGGAATCGCGTAGCGGCGTGATCGTGGCATCCTCCTCGTAAAGCGATCCGTCCTTCTTCCGGTTGATGAAATGCCCGGACCAGACCTCTCCCCGCGTAAGGGTATCCCACAATCCCCGATAGAACGCCTCGTCGTGCTTCCCGCTGCGCAGGACCCTGGGGTTTTTCCCGACGGCCTCCTCCCTCGAATATCCCGTGACGCGCTCGAAGGAGGGATTGACGTACTGGATCACCCCCTCGCGGTCGGTGACGACGACCGCCTCGCCGGACTGCTCGACCGCCATCGCGAGCCGGGCCTGGTTCTCCTCGCCCCGGCGACGCTCCGTGATGTCCAGCAACAATCCGTCAACATAGGAAAAGGTGCCGCTTTCATCGTAAATCAACTGCCGCCGGTCCTCGATCCACCGGATGACGCCGTCCTTGCGCCGGATTCTGTACTCCCTGCGGAGGGTGGCCGACTTTTCCCTTGTCGCCTTCCGGAAAGCTTCCTTGACCTCTTCCAGGTCGTCCGGGTGGATGATCGTCTTCCAACTCACGGCCCCGCTCGTGAACTCCTCGGCGGTATAACCGGTAACCGGCCCCACCTCGGCACCGATGAAGGACACCGACCAGTCCCGATGTCCCCGGTAGACCATCCCCGGGACGTTGTTTGTCAGAGAAAGCAGGCGGTTTCCAAGCTCCTGCTTCTCCACGGCAACTTCCAACATTCTCCGGGACTCATCCTGGCCCCGCTCGAGCTCTCCCGCCATCTCGTCGAACACCCTGCTCAGTTCGCCGAGTTCGCCATAGGTGGGCGGCAGCCCGGAACGTGCCGTGAGGTCGCCTGCGGCCAGGCGCTTCGACGCGCCAACGAGGGCGCCTATGGGACGCAGGAACAGGAAGTTCCCGCCGAACCACATCATCGCCAGCGCAAACATCGAGACCACGGCAAGAATTACAAGGTTTCTGGCCAGTTCCCTGCCGGACTCCGCGAAGAGCCCACTCGTGGGAATGCCGAAAAGGATATACAAGTCCGCTTTGTGGAGCGTACTGCCCAAGTCGGAAAACAGATACAGCCGCTCCACGCCGTCCGCCCCAACAGCTTCGAACATCCCCTTTTTCTCCTTCGAGATCCTCTCGAAGTAGGACTTCTCCAGGGGATTTCCCCTCCCTAACAGTTGCACCGCGGGATAAGAAGCCAGTACGGCTCCGTTGCGGTCGAGCTTCACGTGGGTGGAGTTTGCGGGTGTCTGAACGTCAAGCTCGTACTCGAACTTTGTCACATGGGACAGGTCCAGGGCGGCAATGACGACCGCGGAGACCTTCCCTTCATTGTCCAACACCGGGTACCCGAAATTGATCGCAGGCTTCCCCGTGATAAGACCCACCTGGTACTGGCCGATGGTGAACTCCCGGTTCTTGAGAGTCTCCTGGAAGTACAACCGGCCGGACGCGTTCACCGGCTCCTTGAATGGGATGGCACTGCCGATCACCAGCCCGTCGGGCCGGGCCACCGAGAAATTCAGATATCGCGGATAGTTTTTCAGGAACCGTGCGAGGAGTTCGTCGCAACGCTCCCCCCCCTGGACAACCACCGGGATTTCCGCCAGCGTCGCGAGAATCTGCTGCGTCTCCCGAAGGATCTTCTCCTCGTGGATGACCGCGAAATTGATGAGACTCGACGCATCCTCCCTCGCACGCTCGACGGCATGATGCCTCATCTCCCGGGCATGGGAATAAAACAATACTCCGCTGGGAACAATGACCAGGAGAGCCCAGAGGATCAATCGGGCGCGAATGCTGGAGAAGGAGAGCTTCGGCATATACGATTAGATGATTCGGCGGGTTTTGCAGTTGGCGCAAATCCGGATGAACCCGCTAAGAACCTTGGCGAGAGCGTATCCAAGAGACCTCTCGAGGTCATGGGCCCGCTCCTCCAACTTCAGGCGCTCCCGCAGCTGAGCCGCCTCTTGATCAGGGGTATCAGAAACAACCGGGTGAAATTCTTCGAGCGAACCATGGTTCCGCAAATCCCCCTTTCATCGCATTCGTTCCTCCCGGTCCGGGATCCTGCTGCCCTTGCCCCTCGGAAGAAAGGGCCGGGGGGACAAGTGGACACGCGGGGAACGATTCCTGCTCAGGATATGCAAAGGATTCCCGCCTCGGAGTTCTCTTGGAGATAGGACAGGAACACATCCACGCAGTGCGGGTCGAACTGGGCCCCCCGGCAGCGTGCAAGCTCCTCCATCGCTTCCTCCTTTGTCCGGGTGCGCTTGTATGCGCGGTCCGAGATCATGGCGTCGAAACTGTCCGCGACCGAAAGGATCCTCGCGGCCAGGGGGATCTCCTCACCCCTCAGCCGGTCCGGATATCCCTCCCCGTCGTATCGCTCGTGGTGGTGGCGGACGATCGGGCACAGGCGCCCGAGGGATCCCACCGGCTTCAATATGTTCTCCCCTCCCATCGGGTGCGCGAGGACGAACTGGAGTCCGTCCGGGGGAAGCGCCCCACTGTTGTGCAGGATGTGATCGGGAATCCCGATCTTGCCGATGTCGTGGAGGAGCGCCGCAGACTCCAGGTCTCTCACGAACGCTTCCGGGAGGTCCATACGCACGGCGATCTCCACCGCGAACTCGGTCACCCGCTTGGAGTGGCCCCGGGTGTACTTGTCCCGCGCCTCCACGGCGGTGGCCAGTGCCGAAACCGTCTCCACGTACGTCTTTTCCATGCTCTCCTTCAGCTCGGCGTTCTCGACGGCCACGGCCATCTGGGTGGCCAGGTTCTGGACCGTGAGAAGATCCTCTCCGGTGATCTCCCGCTGGCCCGCCGCCAGTCCGATGCTCATGACCCCGCGGGTTTTCTCGCTGGTTCTCAAAGGGATGTGGATCGCCCAGGGCATGCTCTTTTCCAGGGGCGTGAGCATGTCCGGCCTGCCCCACGGCATCGATTCCGAGGTGGTCACCAGCTGCCCGTGGGTAGCCACCCATCCCACGATCCCTTTCCCTTGCCGCACGACCGTGCCACGGAGCTCCTCTTTCAAGCCCACCGACGCGCATAAGGAAAGTTCCCTCCCGTCGGGAGAGAGCAGGAAGATCGCACCCACTTCGAGACCGGTCAGGGTAAGAAGAGACCGCAGGAACACCTCGAACATGTTCGACATGTCCACGTTCTGCCCGAAACTGACGCAGACCTGCGAAAGCAGGGTCTGGATCTGTGTTTTCGAGGACTGCAGGTTGTCGATCGTTTGCTGAAGCCGGCCGGTGATCCGGTTGAAATTCCTGGCGAGTTCGCTGATCTCGCCTTCGACGTTCGTGTCCATGCGCCGGTCCAGGTCGCCCCCGGCGATGGCCGAGGCGTCCCGGGTGGCCTTCAGCAGGGCCTGGACCACGGACCGGCAGAGAAAGAAGCCCCCCGTGCCCAGCACGGCCACGGACGCGGAAAAGAGGGTGAGTTGCAGCCAGTCCCGGCGGACGGCGTCCACGTACTCGATGAACAGGTAGGTGGACAGCAGCATGGGGATGATGAACATCGCCGAAAAGGCGATGACGAATTTCCGCGCCACCGTGTCTTCCCCGGAAAATCTCGACATTCTCATACCGCTTCCTTCGAATTCTTGGATTCAACCTTGAACCGGGAGAAAATCGGGGGAGGGCGATCACACATACATTTCCCGGTGAGCCTCGAAGATTTCCTCGAATTTGCGGGAGTTCGCCCGAAAGATTTCGAGGATCCCGGGATCGAAGTGATGGGGGGTCGTGCGGTCGTCTCCCTCGGTAATGATCCTCACGGCCGTCTCGTGGTCGAAGGGGGGCTTGTAGGGGCGCCGGCTCCGCAACGCATCGTACTGGTCGATGATGTTGAGGATCCTCCCCTCGATCGGGATCTCCTCCCTTTCCAGACCATGCGGGTACCCCTTCCCGTCCCACCGCTCGTGGTGGTAGAGGGCGAACTTCTCGGCCGATTTCAGGTACGGGCTCTCCGAACCCCGAAGGATCCGCCCCCCGATCGTGGTGTGGGTCTTCATGATCTCGAATTCCTGCGGAGTGAGCTTCCCCGGCTTGAGGAGGATCGAATCGGGGATCCCCACCTTCCCGATATCGTGCATCGGGGCGGAGTAGAACATGACGTCGGCCTCCGGTTGCGGGATCCCCAGTTCCTTCACGACCACCGCCGTGTAGTAGCTGATCCGCTTGATGTGGACGTAGGTGTCCTCGTCCCGGTACTCGGCGGCCAGCGTCAGACGCTGCACGGTGTCGAGAAGAGCCTCCCGAAGCTTGCGGGTCCGATCCTGCACCTGCATCTCGAGGATCCTGCTGTGCGACTCGAGAACGTCCTGGTACTTCTTGACCTTGAGGAGGTTGTTCACCCGGACGATCAGCTCCGTGCCGTCCACCGGCTTCGAGAGAAAGTCGTTCGCCCCGGCATTCAGGGCGTTGATCCGCGACTCGCGGTCCTTGTTGGAGGTGAACATCACCACGGGGATCCCCATGGTGGCGGAATCGCTCTTGAGAAGCCTGCAGGTCTCGAACCCGTCCATCCGGGGCATGGAGATGTCCAGGAGGACGAGATCCGGGGATAGTTTCCTCGCTTTTTCCAGCCCCTCCACCCCGTCGGAGGCCGATTCGGCGGAAAACCCCTGGTACTCGAGGATCGCTCCCATGACATCGACGACCCCCGCCTCGTCGTCGACGATCAGGACCCTCCCTCTTTGTTGAGTGTCCAATTCTTTCCTCCTGAACAGCCTTATCTATAAGGTATATCGACATATGATTGCCAGGTCTTTAGGGACTTTTCCAGAATTCATCCGGGTGCCGAAACTACGGCAAAGGGGAAATTTCGGTCGCTTCATCCATTCGATCCGGGATAACGCAGCCTCCTAAGGATCGCAAGGAGTTGACGCGTTTCTTTGTCGATCAGGTGGTCTTCACAACGTCGGAAGTGAAAATGGGCCCCCATACGAGGCCCATTCTCGCGGAACTTGCGAAATCCACCCTCACCGGTAACCGAACGGGCGTCGGTGCAGTGGATCGGATGAACCGGCTCCCCGACAATACTGATGAAAAAAGGAACTCACCAGAGACGGCCAAGTAGTTGGGCACACTTATCGAGATCGTTCCCCATGGGCGCCCGCTGGAGGTCACTGCCCTCCGCCCACGACGTCGGCGATCATGCCCACCGCGGCCAACGCGATCACCACCGCAAGCGTGGTTCGCAGCCATCGGGGGCTGGCGCGGTGACTGAGAATGCTGCCGATCTGGGCGCCCGGGACCGCAGCGAGCACGAGCAGCACGGCGGGGAGCAGCGGCACCTGCCCCGTCGCCGCCTTGCCCACGAATCCCGCGAGCGAGGCGAGAAACACGACCGCCAGGTTGCTCCCGATGACCACACGGGTTGGCAGACGGAGGGCATAGAGCATCAGGGGAATGAGGATGAACGAGCCTCCCTGCCCGACCAGCCCCCCCAGAAAGCCGATCACCACGGCAATCGATACGGCGA
>MGPV01000052.1:334-2262 GCA_001797615.1 Deltaproteobacteria bacterium GWC2_65_14 | reverse complement strand
CGGGTCCTCGATTTCATGATCCTCGGGCTTCGGAAGCCACATCATCATAGCGGCGATGGCGGCGAGCCCGGCGAAGACGACCATCAACACCTCGTTCGCCACCCACCGCGAAACCACGGAACCCGTCAACGCGGCGGCCGTGATGGCGCTCCCCATCGAGATCACGAGCCGGCGGTTCACACACCGGTACCTGTCGTGACGCCACGCCCCGGACAGGCAGGCGAACAACCCTTGCGTGATCGTCAGGCCGGCGACCTGCCGCATGTCCAGGGAGCCAAGACCGAAGGCGGGAGGCAGGTACAGAAGCGCAGGCGCCATGACGATTCCGCCGCCGATCCCGAGCAACCCGGACAGGCAGCTGACCCCGAAACCCGTGAAAAGAATCAATACCGCCAGCCCCGGCTCGATCATGGCAGCGCCTACGACACGACCTCGATCCGCCCTTCCGGTTCCGCGATGAGCTCCCCGATGGCCGCTGCCGAAACGCCCGCTTCGGCGAGGCCGGAGAGCAAGGCCTCGAACCTTGAAGGTTCGACCGCGAAGAGAAGCCCGCCGGAAGTCTGGGCGTCGCAGAGCAGGAGGCGATCGACTTCCTCGATCGCGTTGTGATACTTCACGACCCGGTCGAGAGACGCCTTGTTGCGGCGCGTCCCCCCGGGGATCGAGCCTTTCGCGGCGAGTTCCCGTGCACCCGGAAGGAGGGGAACCGCGGACAGCCGGATCCGCGCGCCGACTCCTGAGAGCATCTCGCGCAGGTGGCCCAGCAGGCCGAAGCCGGTGACGTCGGTGCATGCGCGGACACCGATTTCCCGGGCGACCTCGGCCGCCGCTCGGTTCAAGGACGCCATGGTCTCGATGGCCGCCCTTGCCGCCTCCTCGCCGGCCGTGCCGGCCTTCATCGCCGTGGTCACGATCCCGGTTCCGATCGGCTTCGTGAGGACGAGCCGGTCCCCGGCCCGCCCTCCGACGTTGGCCCAATACTCCTTCGGATGGACGAAGCCGGTCACGCACAGGCCGTACTTCGGCTCCTTGTCGTCGACGGTGTGGCCGCCGACGATATCGATGCCGGCTTCCCTGGCCTTCTCCGCCCCGCCGCGCAGGATCTCCGCGAGAATCGACATCGGCGCCACGTCGCTTGCTCTCGGAAAGCCCACGATGTTGAGGGCCAGGACGGGCCGTCCGCCCATGGCATAGACATCGCTCAGGGAATTCGCCGCGGCGATGGTCCCGAACTGGTAGGGGTCGTCCACCACCGGCGTAAAGAAGTCCACGGTCTGGATCAGCGCCAGATCGTCGGAGACGCGGTAGATCGCCGCATCGTCGGCGGTCTTGGGTCCGACAAGCACGTTCGGATCGGTGATCTCTTGCAGGCCGCTCAGAACCTGAGCGAGGTCCTCGGGACCGATTTTCGCCGCTCACCCCGCGCAGCTGGAGAGCTGGGTCAAGCGCACAGTGCTTTTGGACATGGTCCGCCTCCTTTCCGGCCCGGCTCGACTTCGGCGTTTCCGCCTCGCGCCGGTGATTGCCATGCTATGCTTCCCGGGGCTATACTGGAAATGCATTATATTATTCGTTACCATGCGCTTTCTTTTTGGTAGCCGATGAACCCGCATCTCCTCCGCACCTTCCTCGCCGTCCGGAGGCACCGGAACTACACCCGGGCGGCCGAGGAGGTCTTCCTCACCCAGCCGGCCGTTTCGCGGCAGGTGCGTCAGCTCGAGGAAGAGCTCGGCGTCCGGCTCTTCGAGCAGATCGGCAAGTCGCTTCACCTGACGGATGCCGGCGAGACGCTTGCCGTCGAGGCGGAGAAGCTGCTGGGTGCGATGGAACGGACTGCCGAGGCAGTCCGTTCCCATCGTTCCGCCGACCGCGGTTCCATGCGGATCGGAGCCAGCACGACCCCGGGCTTCTACCTGCTTCCGGACCTC
>MGPV01000052.1:0-308 GCA_001797615.1 Deltaproteobacteria bacterium GWC2_65_14 | reverse complement strand
GAAGGTGGCTCTCCACTACACGGTCGAGAACTCTCTTAAGATCGAGCAGAAGATCGTCCGGAATGAGCTCGACCTGGGTTTCGTCGGCGCGCATTTGTCGAGCAAGGATCTGGAACTTACGCCGCTCGTGGAGGACGAGATCGTCTGCTTCGCCGCCCCGTCGCATCGACTTGCAAAGGCGCGCCAGATTGCCCCGAGCTCGCTCGAAGAGGAGATGTGGGTCATCCGCGAGAAGGGCTCAGCTACCCGCCGCCTCTTCGAACATTGGCTATCATCCAGGAAGGCTACGATCCGGAAGGCCATCGAGC
>MGPV01000051.1 GCA_001797615.1 Deltaproteobacteria bacterium GWC2_65_14 | reverse complement strand
TACGCTGACAACGCATTATCGAAAAGGGTTTTTTCGAGGGAACCCAATGAACCGGACGGTGAAGATTTTCTGCCGCGGGGCGGAACGGGAAGCGCTTGAGCACCGGTACCGGGTGATCGAGGCGTACGACGCGTTTCTCCTGGCCGAAATCCCTTCCGGCGAGCTCGATGCGCTTCGCCGGCAATACCTGGTCGAGGACATCACGGACCAGTACACGCTCCGCGTGGGGGAGAGGGAGATCGACACCTCGATCCCCCGGCTCGATGCGAAGGGGACGGTTCGGTCCCACCCCGCCTACAGGAGGACCAAGCCGCTTGCCCCGGGGCGGCACCACCACCTGGTCCAGTTCATCGGCCCCGTCAAGGACGCGTGGATTGCGGCCGTCCGGAAAGCGGGGGGAGAGCCGCGGGCTCCCTTCGCCGACTTCGCGTATGTCGTCCGGGCGGACCACGCGACGCTTACGCGCATCGCGGCGCTCCCGTTCGTCCGGTGGGTCGGCCACCTCCCCCACAAGGCAAGGGTGGAACCCTCGGTCTTCGCCAGGGCGGGCCGCAAATCCACCGACGCGTCGTCGGATCTTCCCAGGACGCGGGTCCTGGCGGGCGCCTACCTCGTGGAATTCTTCGGGGCCGGCGACCTCTCCCGCGCCGTCGCCGGCGTCCGGAAGGCCGGATTCCGGGTGCTGGGGAAAGACCCCGGCGGGAAGGTCATGGTCGTGGAGGTTGCCGGGACCGCCGCGGCCGTGAGGAAGAAGATCGAGGCGCTTGCCGCCGTCCACGGGGTTCGGTCGATCCGCGAGAGGGCCGTAAAGCGCACCAGCAACGACGTTGCAGCGGGGATCATGGGGACGTCGCGGTGCCTGTCCGCATCCGGCCCGGGGCTGAGCGGGAGGGGAGAGGTCATCGGGATCGCCGACACGGGCCTCGACACCGGGGATCCCGCGAGGGTCCACCAGGACTTCGCGAAGCGGGTGGCGTGGATCAGGAGCTATCCGATCACTGCCGACCTGTCCCGGTACGTGGTCAACCCCGGGGGCGACGACGGCCCCGCGGACCTCGACAGCGGGCACGGGACGCACGTGGCCGGCTCCGCCCTCGGGGACGGGACGTCGAGCGCCGGGCTGCCGGGCCTTACCGGACCGATCCGGGGCGTCGCCCCCAGGGCCAGGCTCGTTTTCCAGGCCGTCGAGCAGGAGATGAAGTGGAAGGACCCCGCCTTTTATCGACAGTACGGGCGCTACATGCTGGCCGGGCTTCCGCTCGACCTTGCGACCCTGTTCCTGGACGCCTACAGGAAGCGGGCCCGCATCCACTCCAATTCGTGGGGGGGCGGCCGGCCGGGCGAATACGACGGCCAATGCGAGCAGCTCGACCGGTTCGTCTGGGACCACAGGGACTTCTGCATCCTCGTCGCCGCCGGGAACGACGGGACCGACCGGGACGGGGACGGCAGGATCAACCCCCGGAGCGTCACCTCGCCGGGCACCGCGAAAAACTGCATCACCGTCGGGGCGTGCGAGAACGACAGGCAGTCGTTCAACGGCGCCACCTACGGGAAGTTCTGGCCGGCGGACTATCCCGCCGCGCCCTTCCGCGACGACCCCATGGCCGACGACCCCGGCCAGGTCGCCGCCTTCAGCAGCCGGGGGCCCACGGCGGACGGCCGTATCAAGCCGGACGTCGTCGCCCCGGGGACCTTCATTCTCTCGACGCGGTCCACCATGATCGCCCCCAACAACAAGGCCTGGGCCGCCTTCCCGCCGAGCCCGTTTTACTTCCACATGGGCGGGACGAGCATGGCGACCCCGTTGACCGCCGGAGCCGTGGCGCTGGTCCGGGAATACCTCCGGAAGAAAAAAAAGATCGCGAACCCGTCGGCGGCCCTCCTGAAGGCGGCGCTTGTCGCGGGGGCCGTCCGGCTGCCGGGGTACGGCCCGCCGAAGGCGATCCTCGATATCCACCAGGGCTACGGACGCGTCAACCTCGACGACGTCCTCTCGCCGGTGCCCCCGGTTTCCGCCTCCTTCGCCGATGTGAGGCCGGGCCTGCGGACGGGGGAGGGGGCGGGGGTCGACGTGAAGATCCTGCCGGGCGGGGGGCCGTTCCGGGTAGTGCTCGCGTACAGCGACTATCCCGGGCCGGCCCTGGTCAACAACCTGAACCTCCTCGTCACGGCCCCGGACGGCAAGGTCCACGCGGGGAACCAGCCGCCAGGAACGGGGCTGACCCCGGACACGAAAAACAACGTCGAGGTCGTCCAGGTCCTAAGCCCGGCGGCGGGAAGCTGGAAGGTCGAGGTCATCGGGTCCAACGTGCCCCATGGGCCGCAGGACTACGCCCTCGTCTGCCTGGGGCGCCTGGGATGACGCGGCTATTCCGCCGATCCGGCTGGTCGAGCAGGTTTCCGTACGCGAAGTGGAAGACGACTACGGGGAGCTACGGAAATCCCGAAGCTGGAGAACGCCTCCCTCCTTTCCGGCTTTCCGGAAATACGCCTCATCCGCCGTTACGAGCTGTCCACCTCGCTCCAACGCGACCGCGTGGTAGACGGCATCGTAGAAGGTCGTGCGGCACTTTTCCATCAGGCGGAAGGTGGTGCCGCAGATCCGCGGAGTCGGGGCGACTTCATCGATACCGTAGCCGATCAGGATCGTCAGGAGATCTTCCGCCATTTCCGGGGCCTTCAGCGCGAGGATGTTGCCGACCTCGTAGACCCAGAGGGGCGGAAGCAGGAAATCCATCTTGTCCGCCAGCCAGGCGTCAAGCAACTCGGTGGCCCGGTCGCCGTCCCTTTCCCCGCCCGGGGGGAGCGCCCATTTCAGGATGACCGATGCGTCCGGGACAACGATCCGGTTCAATCGGAATCATCCTCTCTCGCGGTCTTTTTTCAAGGAGGCGATGATATCTCTCGAGGACACGCGGGGGGCGCGGGCCCTCAGCGCATGCAGCTTTGCGGTGAGTTTCCGCCGCTTGATGGACAGCAGTTCCCTGGCCAGCGCCTCGTTGACCACGCGGCTGCGCTCCCCGGGGGGAACCAGGTTGTTCAACTCCTCCGCGAGATCCTTCCGGATCATGAAGTTCAGCTTTTTCGCCGGCGGGGTCATTATTACACCTACTCATAATATGTAATAATCTTACCTACTGAATTATGGGGTTCAGCCGAGGAGTTGTCAAGGACTGCCGCCAGGGGATCGCCGGGAAGATGCCTGGATTGACCAATCGGCCGCGAGGGGATACACACTAGACTGAGATGGACCGATACGAGAAGAAGGCGATTGTCGCGGTATCAGGAGGACCGGACTCCGTGTACCTGCTCCTGAAGATGAAGTCCAGGGGCGTGGACATCGTTGCGGCTCACCTGAATCACCGCACGCGCGGACGCGACTCCGACGCGGACCAACGGTTTGTGGAGGAATTGGGAAAGACACTGGGGATCCGGGTGGTATCCGGGAGGGTCTCGGCAGGTGCGGCCTTGTCCGAGGCACGCATGAGGAAGTCGAGGTACAGGTTTCTGGAGACTGTACGGCAGAATGCCGGTTCGGAAAGGGTCCTGGTCGCCCACACCGCCGACGACCAGGTGGAAACGGTCCTGATGCGGGTGTTTGAAGGGGCGGGAATCGGTGGATTGAAAGGAATCCCCCGGAAGACAAGGGACGGGATCGAGCGGCCGATTCTGGATGTCTGGCGGGAAGATATTCTTGAATATCTCAAGAAACACAAGATATCTTACAGAGTGGATAAATCCAACGTAGACACCCGGTTTGAGCGGAACTGGATCCGGCATGTGCTCATTCCGCTTCTGGAGAAACGGTACGGGAAGTCGGTCAAGAAGCGGATCTTCGCGCTCGGGGAGAGGTTCCGGGAGATCGACCGGTTTCTGGAAGAAGCGGCGCGGAAGTGGGCATCCAGGAATATCCGGGAAGAAAAAGGAAGGGAAGAGGGGAAAGGGGAAAAAGGAGAAGGGAGCGGAAAATCGAGGGATGGGAAAACGGGCTCCGGGAGAAGCAGGGGAATGCCCGCCCTCGTCTTCCGGCGGAAGACGTATGCAAAGCTTCCCTCGGAACTCCGGATCCGGATCCTGCAGATCCTCTGCTTCGAAAAAGCAGGATTTTCCCCGAATGAACGGCTTCTTGCGTCGATGGACCGCCTCGTGCTGGAAGGGGGTCCTTCGGCACGTCTGAACGTAGGGAAAGGCGCGATTCTCCAGTGCCGTTACGACGAAGCCCTCTTGCGGGTTCCACGATCGGGAGAAGCGAAAAAGGGGGGAAAGGAGACGGGAAAGAGGAAGCGCTTTGCAGGAAGCACCCTGGACCTGTTCCCTGGAATCGTCTTCGAAGAGAAGGTGCGAGTGACCCCGACGCGATTACGGACCCTCTGCCGGGGGGAGAGGGCGGCAGCATTTGACGGCAATCTTCTGGCCACACCGGTTTCCATCCGTCCCTTGCGCGCAGGCGACCGGATCCGCCCGTTCGGGCTGGAGGCGGAGAAGAAGGTCAAGGAGATCCTCATCGACCGGAAGGTCCCCCGGGAGGAGCGATGGGGGAGGCCGGTCGTATGCGATGCCGCCGGTCAGATCCTCTGGATCCCCGGCGTCATTCGGTCCGCCCACGCTCCGGTGTCATCGAGCACTGGGAGAACGGTCGTGCTGAGGATGGAAGGAGGGAACCATTCGGCGAATGTTGCTTTTACGGAATCCACGTGGTAGTATCTTTTATGACATCACGAAAGACATCGTAAAAGGAGGGTTACAGTATGCCGATCAGCGTGACGGAGGACATCCGCTCGGTATCGGAGCTGAAGCGGGACACGAAGAAGATCTTTCGGCACCTGCGTGAAACGGGGAGGCCGGTGGTGGTCACGGTGAAGGGGAAACCCGGCGTCGTTCTGCTGGACGCAGCGGTCTACGAGAAGCGGCTCGCCGAGATCAACCTCTCCAGACTGTTGTCGGAAGCGGAAACGGACGTCCGGGCCGGCAGAGTCAGACCGGCAAGGGAAGCCATAAAGGATATCCGGCGGCGTGCCGGCGTATAAGGTTTCCATAACGTCTGCCGCGGAGCGGGATATCGACGAAAGCGTTAAGTACATCTGCCGGGACAACACCGCAGCGGCCGACAAATGGCTCCGAGAAATACTCGACCGAATCGCATTCCTGGAAAAATTCCCGGCTAGGGCGCCCCGGATCCCGGAGTTTTCGGCAGTCGGCGAGGATTATCGTCACTTGGTGTTTAGAAACCATCGAATTGTATTCAGGATCAAGGGGAAGGCGGTCATCGTCATGCGCGTCGTACACTCCGCCAGGTTGCTCGAGCTGGACGAACACCGGGAATAGGGTGGTCGCGGCAAGCCATCTTGGCAGGATCCATCTCCCAATAGACGGAATATCTCCGTGTGTTAAGATGAAAACGGAGAACCGGCGGGCCGGTCCGGCCGTCCGACGGAGGATCGTCAAACCATTGCCGACAGGAGAGCCGACACCTTGAACCAGTTCTACAAGAATCTCGCCCTCTGGATGCTCATCGTTCTGGCGATGGTCTTCTTCTTCAACACCTACCGGAGTCAGAAGGTGGACCACGAGGAGATCTCCTTCTCCGAGTTCGTTTCGGCGGTGGATTCGGGAACGGTGAGGGAAGTCACCATCAAGGGGCAGGAGATCACCGGGAAGTATGCGGACAACGCCGGGAAGGAGAAGAAGGTCTTCCATACCTACGCGCCCGACGACCCGGATCTCGTGAAGACCCTTCGCGCCAAGGACGTCAAGATCACGGCCAAGCCGCTGGATGATAACCCCTGGTACATGACGCTGCTCGTCTCCTGGCTGCCGATGCTGCTGCTGATCGGGGTCTGGATCTTCTTCATGCGGCAGATGCAGGCGGGGGGCGGAAAGGCGATGTCGTTCGGCAAGAGCCGGGCGAAGCTGATCACCGAGACGACCGGCCATAAGGTCACCTTCTCGGACGTGGCCGGGATCGAGGAGGCCAAGGAGGAGCTCCAGGAGATCATCGCCTTCCTGCGCGACCCGAAGAAGTTCACCCGGCTGGGGGGGAGGATCCCGAAGGGGGTGCTGCTGGTGGGGGCTCCCGGGACCGGGAAGACGCTCCTCGCCCGGGCGATCGCCGGGGAGGCGGGGGTTCCCTTCTTCTCGATCAGCGGGTCGGACTTCGTGGAGATGTTCGTCGGGGTCGGAGCCGCGCGCGTCCGCGACCTCTTCATCCAGGGAAAGAAATCTGCCCCCTGCATCATCTTCATCGACGAGATCGACGCGGTGGGCCGGCACCGGGGGGCGGGGCTGGGCGGCGGGCACGACGAGCGGGAGCAGACGCTGAACCAGCTGCTGGTCGAGTTGGACGGGTTCGAGGCGAACGAGGGGCTGATCCTGGTCGCGGCGACGAACCGGCCCGACGTCCTGGACCCGGCGCTCCTGCGCCCCGGCCGCTTCGACCGGCAGGTCGTGGTCCCCAAGCCCGACGCCAAGGGACGGGAGCAGATCCTGGCGGTCCACACGAAGAAGATCCCGCTGGACGAGGATGTCAAGCTCGAGATCCTGGCGAAGGGGACCCCCGGCTTCACCGGGGCCGACCTGGCGAACCTGTGCAACGAGGCGGCCCTCCACGCGGCGAGCGTGGGGTTCTCCAAGGTCACGATGGACTGCTTCGAGATGGCCAAGGACAAGGTGATGATGGGACGCGAGCGGCGCTCGATGATCATCAGCGAGGAGGAGAAGACCTCCACCGCCTACCACGAGGCGGGGCACGCGATCGTGGCGTCGCTGACCCCCGGCGCCGACCCGATCCACAAGGTGAGCATCATCCCCCGGGGGATGGCGCTCGGGGTGACGCAGCAGCTGCCGATCGACGAGCGGCACACCTACTCCAAGGAGTACCTCCTGGCCACCGTGACGATCCTCATGGGCGGCCGGGTCTCGGAAGAGCTGGTCCGCGGCGAGCTGACCACCGGCGCCGGGAACGACATCGAGCGGGCGACCTTCATCGTCCGGAAGATGGTCTGCGAGTGGGGGATGAGCGAGAAGCTGGGGCCGGTGACCTTCGGGCAGAAGCAGGAACTGGTCTTCCTGGGAAGGGACATGGCGCGCCAGCAGGATTACAGCGAAGAGACCGCGCGGGACATCGACCGGGAGGTCCGCGGCATCGTGGGCGCCTGCTACGAGCGGGCGCGGGATCTTCTCCGGACGAACATCCACGTGCTCCACCGCGTCGCGAAGACCCTCCTCGAGAAGGAGGTCGTCGACGGCCACGAGATCAAGAAGATCATCGAGGAGCTGGCGGTCGCTCCCGGGCAGGAGCCGCCGGAAGCGGAAGCCGGTTCCCCGGCCTGAAGCAGGAAAGGCAAGGACGATGGTCCGGGTGGTGCATTCCGTCGACCCGGAAGACGCGGGACATCGCCTCCGGGAGATGGGGGTTTCCCCGGATGGCGCCAACCCCATCCTGCAAAACTTCCGGGGCCTTCTCCTTTTCGTGCCGGAGCAGTACCCCGGTTCCTCCACGATCCCCGGAATCCTCTCGCATGCGGGCATCCCTTTCGCCCGCGGGGAACAGGGACTCTGTTTTTCCGTATCCCCACAGGAACGGGTGGGCGGATGGGGGAACGATTTCCCGGGGGCGGAAGCTGCGCTGCGCGCGGTGCGGGAAGCGCTTGCACGGTACGCGACACGGGAGTTCACCCTCTCCTTCCGGGACCGTTCCCTGCGGCTGTCCGGCGTCCCCCGGATCATGGGGGTGCTGAACGTCACCCCCGACTCCTTCTCCGACGGGGGGAAGTTCGCCACCCGGGAGTCGGCGGTCCTAAGGGGGCTGCAAATGGCTCAGGAGGGGGCCGACATTCTCGACGTGGGAGGGGAGTCGACCCGCCCGGGGTCGAAAGGCGTCCCCCTGGAAGTCGAGCGTGACCGTGTGATCCCGGTGATCCGCGAGCTGGCCGGGAAGACCGACGCGCTGCTCTCCGTGGACACCACCAAAGCGGCGGTGGCCCGCGAGGCGGCGGAGGCGGGGGCTCATATCATCAACGACACCAGCGCGCTGGCGGACGACCCGGAGATGGCAACGGTTGTCCGGGAAACCGGCTGCGCGGTGGTCCTGATGCACAGGCGGGGGACTCCGGCGACGATGCAGGAAGCTCCCTCCTACCGGTTTCTCTTCGACGAACTGTTGGCCGAACTGGAGGAGCGCGTCGAGCATGCCGCAGCGGCCGGGATCCCGCGCGACCGGATCCTGGTGGACCCGGGGGTCGGGTTCGGGAAGCGGCTTACGGACAACCTGGCCCTCCACCGCCACCTGCCGGAGCTGCGGAACCTGGGACTTCCCATCCTGTTCGGTCCGTCGCGGAAGGCGTTCCTCGGGGCGATCACCGGGAAAGACGCGGACGAGAGGCTCTCCGGTACCGCGGCGGCCGTAGCCTTGGCCGTTGCCGGCGGCGCCCACGTCGTCCGGGTCCACGACGTGCCGGAGATGCGCGACGTGGTGCGGGTGGCCGCGGCGATCGCGGGGCAGGGATGATGGGGTCGTTTCCCTCCATCGGCATCGTCGACTTCCTCGACATCCTGCTCGTCGCCATCCTCGTCTACTGGGTCTTCCTGCTGCTGCGGGGCACCCGGGCGGTGCAGATCCTGCTGGGGCTCTTCCTCGTGTCGGGGATGTATCTGCTCTCCCGCAAGATCGGGATGGTCACCTTCCAGTGGGTCGTCGGGAACTTCCTCGGAGGGATCATCGTGATCCTGGTGATCATCTTCCAGGGGGAGATCCGGCGGGGGCTCGCGAAGATCGGGCAGGCCCGCCTCTTCGGGCGGACGACGTTGGGAGAGGGGAGCGATTTCCTGGAGGAGCTGGCCAGGACGGCCTACCGCCTTTCCGACGCGCGCATCGGGACGATCTTCCTCCTCGAACGGGATACGGGGCTTTCCGAATACCTCGAGCACGGGAAGAAGATCGACGCGGTCTTCTCCTACGAGCTGCTCGTCGCGCTGCTTTCCCCCGCCTCGCCGGTTCACGACGGGGCGATCGTGATCCGCGAGGAGCGGATCGCCGCCGCCGGGATCATCCTACCGATCCCGGCCGAGACCTCCTGGACCCGGAGCATGGGGACCCGACACAGGGCCGCCTGGGGAGTCGCCGTGGAAACCGACGCCGTGGCGGTCGTCGTCTCGGAGCGGACCGGGAACGTCACCGTCTTCTACGACCGGAAGGTCCAGCCGGTCGAGAACATGGGGGAACTGCTGGAGACGCTCCGGGACAGGTTCCGGAAGTAGGGGAGAGGGATGCCCGACCGCCTGCGAATGATGCGTTTTCTCGAAGGGCTCGTCCGGAAGAACCTGGGGCTCAAGCTGCTGGCGTTCGCGGTGGCCGCGGGCCTCTGGTGGTTCGTCGCCGCCGAGAGCCACATCCAGGTCGGGTTCGTCGTGCCGCTGGAGATCCGGAACCTTCCCGAGCGGATGGCGATCACGAACAAGGTGGAGCGGCAGGTGGAGGTCCGCCTGGCGGGACCCTCCTCCCTGATCGGATCGATCCGGCAGAAGGACCTGGCCGCGACGATCGACCTCTCCGGGGCGAAGCCGGGGAAGGATGTCGTCCGCCTCTCCGAACGTTCCTTCACCCTCCCGATCGGCGTCCGTGTACAAGGAATCTATCCCCACCAGATCGATATCGCCCTGGACAGTCTGGAGCGGAAATCCCTTCCGGTGATCGCGCGGATCGGGGGGCCGGACAAGATCCGCAGGAGGATCGCGCAGACGTCGGTCGTCCCCCCTGCCGTGGAGGTGGAGGCCCTCCCGGGCGACCTCTCCCGGATCCGGGCGCTCTCCACCGAGGAGGTGGTCCCCGATGTCGCGAAGGGGACCTTCACCGCCAGGGCACGGGTGGACTTGCCGGTGGAGCATGCTAAAATCATCGGCAATTCGGACGTTCAGGTCACGGTCCGATTCCGGGAGTAGGAGGGGGGCGTGCGCAGGAGGCTGTTCGGAACCGACGGGGTCCGGGGGGTGGCGAACACCGATCCGATGACGGTGGAGACCGCGATGGCGCTCGGCCAGGCGATCGCCTACAATTTCCGGGGCAATTCCGGTCGGCACAAGATCGTCATCGGGAAGGACACGCGGCTTTCCGGATACATGTTCGAGACGGCGCTCTCCGCCGGGATCTGCTCGATGGGGGGGGACGTGCTTCTCGTGGGGCCGCTCCCCACCCCGGGGATCGCCTTTCTCACCCACTCGATGCGGGCCGACGCCGGGGTGGTCATCTCCGCCTCCCACAACCCCTACCAGGACAACGGGATCAAGTTCTTCGGGAGGGACGGCTTCAAGCTCCCCGACCGGGTGGAAGAAAGGATCGAGATGCTGATGTGGGGGGAGCAGCTGAAGGAGGCGCGTCCCCCCTCCCCGCAGATCGGCAGGGCCTTCCGGATCGACGACGCCACCGGGCGCTACATCGTGTATCTCAAGAACACCTTCCCGGCGCACCTGTCGCTCGAGGGGCTGAAGATCGTGATCGACTGCGCCCACGGCGCGGCCTACAAGATCGCGCCCCAGGTCTTCCAGGAGCTGGGGGCGGAGGTGATCGCTCTGGGGGTCCAACCCAACGGGCTGAACATCAACGACCGGTGCGGCTCCCTCTTCCCGGAGCTGGTCTCGGCGAAGGTGAAGGAGACCGGGGCCGACATCGGGATCTCGCTGGACGGGGACGCCGACCGGGTGATCGTCGTCGACCGGAACGGGGATGTGGTGGACGGCGACCGCATCATGGCGATCTGCGCCACCGAGATGGCCCGGAGGAAGACGCTGAAGAAGAACACCGTGGTCGCCACCGTGATGAGCAACATCGGCCTGGAGCTCTACCTGAAAAGCAAAAAGATCCGGCTTCTCCGGGCCCCGGTGGGCGACCGGTACGTCGTCGAGGCGATGCGGGCCGGGGGGTACAACTTCGGCGGGGAGCAGTCGGGCCACCTGATCTTCCTGGACCATGCGACCACCGGCGACGGCGTGCTGGGCGCGCTGCAACTTCTGGCGGTGATGGTCGAGTCGGGGAAGGGGATCCCGGAGCTGGCGAAGACGATGGTCGCCTTCCCGCAGCTGCTGATGAACCTCCGGCTCAAGCGCCGGGTCCCGCTCGAGTCGCTTCCCGGATTCCGGAAGGCGGTTTCGGAGTTCGAGAAGAAGCTGGGGAGGCGGGGGAGAATCGTGGTCCGGTACAGCGGCACCGAGCCGCTGCTGCGGATCATGGTAGAGGGGGAGGACCAGGAGGAGACCGAGCGGATCGTGAGCGCGCTGGCCGACCAGGCCCGCGCCGAAATCCAATAACCAAGGAGATAAGAACAGGGACGTTCCTAAGAAGTTGAGACCTGTTGTTGCGGAAAGAGGTTGTTCCACAACGAGGATGACGAGTTCTAAGGAACGTCCCCGTTCTGAGGGATGAGGAAAAGGCTGGGAGTCAATATCGATCATGTCGCCACGCTCCGGCAGGCCAGGCGCGGCCGCGAGCCGGATCCGGCGGCGGCGGCGGTGATCGCGGAGCTCCACGGGGCGGACGGGATCACGATCCACCTCCGGGAGGACCGCCGTCACATCCAGGACCGGGACCTGGCGATCCTCAAGGAGGTGGTCCGGACGCGGATCAACCTCGAGATGGCGGCCACGGAAGAGATGCTCGGGATCGCCGCAAGGCTTGCCCCCTTTTCCGCGACGCTGGTTCCGGAGAAGCGGGAGGAGGTCACCACGGAGGGGGGGCTGGACGTCCTCGGACAGCGGGAGGCGCTCCACGGGGCGGTCTCCCGGCTCCGGGAGGCGGGGATCCTCGTGAGCCTCTTCATCGACCCCGACCTGGCGCAGGTCCGTGCGTCGAAACAGGCGGGCGCGGACGCCGTGGAGATCCACACGGGAAGCTTCTGCGAGGCCTTCCGCACCGGGCGCTACGAGGAGGAGCTGGGGAAGATCCGCACCGCCGCCGCCCAGGCCAGCAACGTCGGCCTGAAGGTCTTCGCCGGGCACGGCCTCGACCTGCGAAACATCGTGCCGGTGCTGTCGATCCCCGCGATCGAGGAGTTCAACATCGGGCACAGCATTATCTCGCGCGCGGTCTTCGTGGGGCTGGGGCCGGCGGTCCGGGAGATGGCGGACCGGATCCACGCCGCCGGTACGGACCGATGATCGCCGGGATCGGGGTCGACGTCGTGGAGGTCGACCGCGTGGGGGCGCTCCTCGCGCGGTACGGCGACCGGTTCCTGCGCCGGGTGTTCACCGACGCCGAGGCGGAGTATGCCAGGAAGAGCGTACGGCAGGCGGAGCGGCTGGCCGGAAGGTTCGCCGTGAAGGAGGCGGTGATGAAGGCCTTCGGCACGGGAAAATCCCAGGGGATCCTCTGGCGAGACGTGGAAACGATCCGGGGGGCGCTCGGAAAACCCGAAGTAAGACTTTATGGAAATGCGGGTAAGTACTTGAATATTATAAAAGGAAATATAATACATGTCAGCATCAGCCACGACGGCGGAAAGGCGATGGCCTTCGTGATCATCGAGAGGGAAAGGAACGGGTAGATGAAGGTCGTTACGGGACGCCAAATGGCCGAACTGGACAGGATGGCCATCGAGCAGTACGGGATCCCCTCGCTCGTCCTGATGGAGAACGCCGGCCGCTCCTGCGCGGAGCGGATCCTGCGGATCCTGCATGAGAAGGTGCCCATCCCGGAGGAGGCCTCGGTCGCGGTCGTGTGCGGGCGGGGAAACAACGGCGGAGACGGGATGGTGGTCGCCCGCCACCTCCAGAACCGCGGGGTTTACGTCGAGCTGTTCCTCCTCTCCGAAGAGGATCAGCTCTCCCCGGACGCCCGGACGCAGTTCGAGATCCTCCAGAAGCTCGACGTGGAGCGCAGGATCATCCGCGACCTGGAGGGGGTGGAGGATCTGCGCCACTTCCTCGAGGAGGTGCACCTCTGCGTGGACGCCATCCTCGGGACGGGGCTTTCCTCCCCCCTCGAGGGGATCGTCCGGGAGGTGGTCGAGACGATCAACCTTTCCATGGCGACGGTGTTCGCCGTCGACATCCCCAGCGGAATCGACGCGACCTCGGGGAGGATCCTCGGGGAGGCGATCCGGGCCGACTACACCGGGACCTTCGGATTGCTGAAGCTCGGCCAGGTCCTTCTTCCGGGCTCGATCCACTGCGGCGAAACCGACGTGTACGACATCGGGATCCCCTCCAAGGCGATCTTCGACGCCGACATCAAGACCGAGGTGCTCGAGGAGCGGGTGGTCAAGAGCATGTTCTCCATCCGTCCCCCCGACTTCCACAAGGGGGACGCGGGAAGGGTCTTCATCATCGGAGGATCCCCCGGGATGACCGGCGCCCCCTGCCTGGCGGGGCAGGCGGCGATGCGGATGGGTGCGGGGCTGATCACGGTGGTCGTCCCCGAGTCGCTGCGCTTCGTGGTGGAGTCGAAGCTGCTCGAAGTGATGTCCATGGGGATCCCCGACGGGGGAACCGGGACCTTCCGGGCGGAGACGGTCCCGGATCTTCTCCGGGGGATCTCCCGGGCCGACTTCGTGGTGATCGGCCCCGGGCTCGGGTCCTACGAGGGGGCGGCGGAATTCGTCGCCGCGCTGATCCCGCAGATCCCCGTCCCCTTCCTGATCGACGCGGACGGGCTCAACGCCCTCGCGGGACAGCTTAAGGTGCTGCGCTCCCTGAAGGCCCCCTGCATCGTCACCCCGCATCCGGGGGAGATGTCGCGTCTGACCGGGGAGTCGATCGAGGCGATCGAGGCCTCCCGGATCGGGTCGGCGCTCCACTTCGCGGAGGAGGAGGGAGTCACGGTGATCCTGAAAGGGGCCAGGACCGTGATCGCCACCCCGAAGGGGGACATCTTCATCAACACCACCGGGAATCCTTACATGGCTTCGGGAGGGATGGGGGACGCCCTCTCCGGGATCGTCGCGGCGCTCGCCTCCCAGGGGCTTTCCCCGACCGACGCCTCCTGCGCGGGGGTCTTTCTCCACGGCATGTCCGCCGACATCCTCGTGAGGCGGTTCCCGATGTCCCCGCTCTCCGCGACCGACGTCATCGAGAACATCCGCGAGGGACTCCAGAGAACGCTGGGGGAGCCGGTGGAGGAGGAGTGACGCCCCGTCCCTCCGGACGGTTTCCCGGACCCTCATGAAGATCGAACTGCAATCCCGTTCGGAATCCGACACCCTCGAGATCGCCGGGGCGCTCGGATCTTTGCTGGGGCCGGGAGACGTCGTGGCGCTCACGGGCGACCTGGGCGCCGGGAAGACCGTCTTCTGCAAGGGGATCGGGGAGGCGCTCGGCATCCCCGCCGCGCGGATCACAAGCCCCAGCTTCACGATCGTGACGGAGCATCCGGGAGGCAGGATGCCGTTCCGGCACGTGGACGTCTACCGGCTCGCTTCCGAGCGGGAGGCGGAGGAGATCGGGCTGGAGGAGACGTTCGGGGGGGAGGGAGCCTGCGCGGTGGAGTGGGCCGAGAGGATCGAAACCCTGTTGCCAACCGGAAGCATACGCGTTACATTGCTTGTTTCGGACGAACGGGAGGAGTGGCGCCGGATCACGGTGGAGGCGGGGGAATCCCCGCGGATCCGCTCCTTCCTGTCCCGCATCGAACCCTTTGTCCTGGGAGGTTAGGCCCGGCATGGCGCTCATCGTCCAGAAGTACGGAGGCACCTCGGTCGGCACCATCGAGAAGATCCGGAACGTGGCGAAACGGGTCGCCCGGACGAAGGACCAGGGGAACGACGTCGTCGTGGTGGTGTCCGCCATGGCGGGGGAGACGAACCGCCTGCTCGGGCTGGCCGGTCAGCTCGCGGAGATTCCGAACGAGCGGGAGCTCGACGTCGTCGCCTCGACCGGCGAGCAGGTCACGATCGGGCTGCTGGCGATCGCCCTCACCGAGATGGGCTACAAGGCGCGCTCCTTCTGCGGCTTCCAGATCCCGGTGATGACCGACTCGGCCTACGTGAAGGCGCGCATCCTGGAGATCCGGGGGGAGACGATCACCGCGGCGCTGCGAAACGGCGAGATCGCGGTCGTCGCCGGGTTCCAGGGGATCGACGAGACCGGTGCGATCACGACGCTGGGGCGGGGCGGGTCGGACACCAGCGCCGTCGCGGTGGCGGCGGCGCTTTCGGCGGACGTCTGCGAGATCTACACCGACGTGGACGTGGTCTACACCACCGATCCGAACATCT
>MGPV01000050.1:3266-15207 GCA_001797615.1 Deltaproteobacteria bacterium GWC2_65_14 | reverse complement strand
GATCCACGTGGCCGATCGTCCCCACGTTCACGTGAGGCTTCTTCCGCTCGAACTTCTTCTTGGCCATAGCGTTTCCTCCCTTTCGCGGGGTGTCCCGTCAGGCGCCCTTCACCTTCGCGACGACTTCCTCGCTCACCGAGACGGGAGCGGGCTCGTAATGGTCGAACTGCATGGTGTATGTGGCCCTCCCCTGCGTCTTCGAGCGCAGGTCGGTGGCATATCCGAACATCTCCGCGAGCGGGACGTGGGCGGCGATCACCTGGGTTTTCCCGCGGGACCCGATCTTCTGGATCCGTCCCCTTCTCGCACTCAGGTCGCCGATCACGTCTCCCATGTACTCATCGGGGGAGACGACCTCCACCGCCATGACCGGCTCCAGGAGCACGGGAGCGGCGTCGGCGCAGGCGGACTTGAAGGCCATCGAGCCGGCGATCTTGAACGCCATCTCCGAGGAATCCACCTCGTGGTACGATCCGTCGACGAGGGTCACCTTGACGTCCACGACCGGGTATCCGGCGACACCGCCGTTTTCCGACGCCTCGCGGACCCCCTTCTCCACGGCCGGGACATACTCCCGGGGGACGGTCCCTCCCACGATCTTGTTCACGAATTCGAGACCCAGGCCCTGTTCGTTCGGCTCCACGGTGATCCACACGTGCCCGAACTGCCCCCGCCCGCCGGTCTGCCGGATGTAGCGGCCCTCCCGCTTCGCGCTCCGGGTCACCGTTTCCCGGTAGGCCACCTGCGGCCGCCCGACGTTCGCCTCGACCTTGAACTCCCGCATCATGCGGTCGACGATGATCTCGAGATGGAGCTCGCCCATCCCCGAGATCAGCGTCTGCCCGGTCTCCTCGTCGACCTTCACCCGGAAGGAGGGATCCTCCGTCGCCAGCTTCTGGAGGGAGATGCCGAGCTTCTCCTGGTCCGCCTTCGTCTTCGGCTCGATCGCGATCGCGATGACCGGCTCGGGGGCGGTGATCGACTCCAGGACGATCTCGTGGTCCGGGGCGCAGAGGGTATCCCCCGTGTAGGCGTTCTTCAGCCCCACACAAGCGACGATGTCCCCCGCGTACACCGACTTGATCTCCTCCCGCTTGTTCGCGTGCATCTTCAGAAGCCGCCCGATCCGCTCCTTCTTCTGGCGGGTGGGGTTGTAGGCCTGGTCGCCCGAGTTCAGGGATCCGGAATAGATGCGGAGGAAGGTGAGCTGCCCGACGTAGGGGTCGGTCATGATCTTGAAGGCCAGGGCCGAAAAGAATTCGTCGTCCGACGGCTTCCGGAGGACGACCGAATCATCCCTCGGGTCGATCCCCTCGACGGGGGGGATGTCCAGCGGGGAGGGGAGATAATCGATCACGGCGTCCAGCAGCGGCTGGATTCCCTTGTTCCGGAAGGCGGTCCCGCACAGCACCGGGATGATCCTGAGCCCGATCGTCGCCTGCCGGATCGCCCCCGCAAGCTCGGCGACCTCGATCCCGGCGCCGGAAAGGTACTTCTCCAGGAGGGAGTCGTTCACGTCGGCCAGCGATTCGAGCAGTCGCTCTCGCGCGGCGTCGACCTGCTCCCGGTATTCCTCCGGGATCGGTTCCACCCGGTACTTCGCCCCCAGGATGTCCTCGTCCCACACCAGGGCCCGCATCCCGACCAGGTCGAGGATCCCCCGGAACTGCTCCTCGGACCCCAGCGGAAGCTGCACCGGCACCGGGTTGGCCCCGAGCCGCTCCCGCATCATCCGGATGACCCGCTCGAAATCGGCTCCCGTCCGGTCCATCTTGTTCACCAGCGCGAGGCGCGGGACCCGGTACTTGTCCGCCTGCCTCCAGACGGTCTCGGACTGGGGCTCGACCCCTCCCACCGCGCAGAATACCGCCACGACGCCGTCCAGGACGCGCAGCGAGCGCTCCACTTCGATCGTGAAGTCCACGTGACCGGGAGTGTCGATGATGTTGACCCGATGTTCCCTCCAGGAGCAGGTCGTGGCCGCGGAGGTGATCGTGATCCCACGCTCCTGCTCCTGCTCCATCCAGTCCATCGTCGCGGTCCCTTCGTGGACCTCCCCCATCTTGTGGGAAACGCCCGTGTAATACAGGATCCGCTCGGTCGTCGTCGTCTTGCCGGCGTCGATATGGGCCATGATCCCGATGTTTCGGGTCTTTTCCAGCGCGATCGCTCTTGCCACGTTCCCTTTCCTCTCCGCCTCTCCGGGGAATCGGCCGCCCGTTACCAGCGGTAGTGCGCGAAGGCCTTGTTGGCCTCCGCCATCTTGTGGGTGTCTTCCTTCTTCTTCACCGTCAGGCCGCGGTTGTGGAAGGCGTCGAGCAGCTCCGCCGAGAGACGGTCCACCATCGTCTTCTCCCCGCGATCCCTCGCGAAACCGATCAGCCACCGGATGCTCAGTGCGAGGCGCCGCTCCGGCCGGATCTCGATGGGGACCTGGTAGGTCGCTCCGCCGACCCGGCGCGACTTGACCTCGAGCACGGGTTTGATGTTCTCGATGGCCTTCTTGAGGACCGAGACCGGCTCCTCCTTCGTCTTGTCCCGGAGGATCTCCAGCGACCCGTAGACGACCTTCTCCGCCACGCTCTTCTTCCCGTTCCGCATGACCCCGTGGATCATCCTCGCCACGAGCGGATCCCCGAACACCGGATCCGGCCGGATTTCCCGTTTTGTAACCAACCCCCGCCTCGGCATCAGACAAACCTCCTCAACGTGTGTCCGTCGTTCCCACGCAAACAGCCACCCTCATGCGGGGATCGTCTCCCCCGACGAAGGTGCCGATCGAACTGTTTCCCGTTCCGGCGGAAGCGCCGGGAATAGGCCGGTACTGCCCGTGCAACGGTTAGGGAAAGCTATTTGGGTCGCTTGGCTCCGTACTTCGACCGCGACTTCCGTCTGTCCTGGACACCAACGGAATCCAGCTTTCCGCGAATGATGTGGTACCGCACGCCGGGGAGGTCCTTCACCCTGCCCCCCCGGATCATGACTACGGAGTGCTCCTGGAGGTTGTGCCCCTCGCCCGGGATGTAGACGGTCACCTCGACCCCGTTCGTCAGGCGCACGCGGGCGACCTTCCGGAGGGCCGAGTTCGGCTTCTTGGGAGTCGTGGTGTACACCCGCAGGCAGACTCCCCGCTTCTGGGGACATTTCTCCAGCGCGGGGGAATCGCTCCGGTAGGCCACCGCCCTGCGTCCCTTCCGGACCAGCTGATTGATCGTGGGCATTCCTCACCTTTCCCCGAACCTTCGGCTATTTCCTGAAGACGTAAAAACGTTAAATTACCATGACCCGTTTCCCCTTGTCAACCGACTTCTTCCTCTTCCGTTGTCTCCCCGTTCATCGGGATCTCCTCCGACTCCTCCTTCACCTCGGAGGGGAGCGGGGGATCCGCCTCCATGGCGACCATCCGGTAGATCTGCCCTCCGGTTCCCGCGGGAATGAGTCGTCCCATGATGACGTTTTCCTTCAGCCCCGCCAGGTTGTCCACCCGCCCGTGCACCGCCGCGTCGGTGAGGATCTTCGTCGTCTCCTGGAACGAGGCGGCGGAGATCCAGGACTCCGTGGAGAGGGAGGCCTTCGTGATCCCCAGCAGCTGGGGATCGGCCTTCGCGGGCTCCTCCTTGTTCTCCAGGATCTTCTGGTTCTCCTCCCGGAAGATCGATTTCTCGACGCTCTGGCCCACCAGAAAGTTCGTGGCCCCCGGCTCGCTGATCTTCACCCTCCGAAGCATCTGCCGGACGATGACCTCGATATGCTTGTCGTTGATCCGGACCCCCTGGAGGCGGTAGACCTCCTGGATCTCGTCCACGAGGAACCGGGCGAGCTCCTTGTCCCCCAGGACCCGCAGGATGTCGTGCGGATTGGGCGACCCGTCCATGAGCGGCTCGCCTGCGCGGACCCGCTCCCCGTCGTGCACGGTGATATGCTTCCCGCGCGGGATGGTGTACTCCCGGGGTTCTCCGATCTCCGGAACGACCTGGATCTTCCGTTTCCCCTTGAAGTCCTTTCCGAGCCGGACCACCCCGTCGATCTCCGCGATGATCGCGAACTCCTTCGGCTTCCGGGCCTCGAACAGCTCGGCGACCCGTGGCAGCCCCCCCGTGATGTCCTTCGTCTTGGTGGTCTCCCGGGGTATCTTCGCGATGATGTCGCCGGCGAGGACCTCCTGCCCCTCCTCCACCAACATGTTGGAACCGATCGGCAGCAGATAGCGCGCGTCGCTGCTGGATCCCGGCAGCTTCAGTGTCTTGTTCTGTTTGTCCTTGATCGAGATCCGGGGACGGGCGTCGAGATCCCTGGGCTCGATGATCACGCGGGTCGAGCGGAAGGTCACCTCGTCGACCTGCTCCCGCATCGTGCCCCCTTCGATGATGTCCCCGAACTTGATGATCCCGCTGACCTCCGTGAGAATCGGAATGTTGTAGGGGTCCCACTCCGCGAGCCGATGCCCCTCCTTCACCTTTTCCCCGCCCTTCACCATGAGGGCCGCGCCGTAGGTGATCTGGTACTTCTCCCGCTCCCGGTTGTTCTCGTCCAGCACCACCAGGTAGCCGTTCCGGTTCATGGCCACCTGCTTCCCTTCCTTGTTCTTCACCACGGTGAGGCCCTGGAAGCGGACCTTCCCGGGGTGCTTCGCCTGGATGTAGCTCTGCTCGACGAACCGGGACGCGGTTCCCCCGATGTGGAAGGTCCGCATCGTGAGCTGGGTCCCGGGCTCCCCGATCGACTGGGCGGCGATGATCCCGATCGCCTCCCCATCCGCCACCATCTTCCCCCGTGCGAGGTCCCGGCCGTAGCACAGCGCGCAGACCCCCCGCTTGCTTTCGCAGGTCAGGGCGGAACGGATCTTCGCCTCGTCGATCCCGGACATCTCGATCTGCCGGGCCGTTTCTTCCGTGATCTCCTCGTTCGCCGACACGAGCAGCTCCCCGTCGGCGTTGAACAGGTCCTCGAGCGCCACCCGTCCCAGGATCCGGTCGGAGAGCCGGTCGATGATCTCCCCGCCCTCGATCAGGGCCCGGACGTGAATTCCGTCGAGCGTCTGGCAATCCCTCTCGACGACGATGCAGTCCTGGGCCACGTCGACCAGCCTCCGGGTGAGGTACCCGGAGTTCGCCGTTTTCAGCGCGGTATCCGCCAGTCCTTTCCGCGCACCGTGTGTGGAGATGAAGTACTGCCCCACCGTGAGCCCCTCGCGGAAGTTCGAGGTGATCGGCGTCTCGATGATCTCGCCGGAGGGCTTCGCCATCAGCCCCCGCATCCCCGCCAGCTGACGCATCTGCTTGTCGGAGCCCCGGGCGCCGGAATCGGCCATCATGTAGATGGGGTTGAAGCTGGGGACTTTCATTTCCTTCCCCGCTTTCGTCTTGATGATCTCCGTTCCCATCTCCCGGATCATCTCGGAGGCGATCTGCTCGGTGGCCGCCGACCAGATGTCGACGACCTTGTTGTACCGCTCCCCGTTCGTGATGAGGCCGTTCCGGTGTTCCTCCACGACCGCCTCGACCTCCGCGGTCGCCTTGTCCAGCAGCGTTTTCTTGTTGCTCGGGATCTTCATGTCGTTCATGCAGATGGAGATCCCGGAGAGGGTCGCGTACTGGTACCCCAGCTTCTTCAGCTGGTCGGAGAGGATCACCGTCGCCTTCTGCCCGCAGTTCCGGTAGGCGACGTCGATCAGATCCGCAAGGTCCCGCTTCTTCATGACCTTGTTCACCTGGGAGAAGGGAACCTCGGGAGGGACGACCTCGTTGAGCAGCACCCGCCCGACGGTGGTCTCCGTGAGTTTCCCGTCCACCCGGACCCGGATCCTGGCCTGGAGCCCCACGGCCCCGGCGTCGTAGGCGATCCGCACCTCGTCGAAAGAGGCGAAGGCCCTCCCCTCGCCCGTGGCCTCCTCCCGAGGGCGGGTCAGGTAGTAGATCCCCAGGACGATGTCCTGCGTGGGGCTGATCACCGGCTTCCCGTGGGCGGGCGAGAGGATGTTGTTCGTGGACATCATCAGGACCCGCGCCTCCATCTGGGCCTCGACGGACAGCGGAACATGGACCGCCATCTGGTCGCCGTCGAAGTCCGCGTTGAAGGCGGTGCAGACCAGCGGATGGAGCTGGATCGCCTTCCCCTCGATCAGGACCGGCTCGAAGGCCTGGATTCCCAGCCGGTGGAGCGTCGGCGCGCGGTTGAGCATCACGGGAAGCTGGCGGATCACCTCGTCCAGAGCGTCCCAGACCTCCCGCTTCTCCCGCTCGACCATCTTCTTGGCCGCCTTGATCGTCGTCGCGTACCCGTGCTCCTCCAGTTTGTTGAAGATGAAGGGCTTGAAGAGCTCCAGCGCCATCTTCTTCGGAAGCCCGCACTGGTGGAGCTTGAGTTCCGGCCCCACCACGATCACCGAGCGGCCGGAGTAGTCGACCCGCTTCCCCAGCAGGTTCTGGCGAAACCGTCCCCCCTTCCCCTTCAGCATGTCGGAGAGCGACTTCAGCGGCCGCTTGTTCGAACCGGTGATCAGCTTCCCGCGGCGGCCGTTGTCGAACAGGGCGTCCACCGACTCCTGCAGCATCCGCTTCTCGTTCCGGATGATGATCTCCGGGGCGGAGAGGTCGAGCAGCCGCTTGAGCCGGTTGTTCCGGTTGATCACCCGGCGGTAGAGGTCGTTCAGGTCCGAGGTGGCGAAGCGTCCCCCGTCCAGCGGCACCAGGGGACGCAGGTCGGGCGGAAGGACCGGGATGACCCCGAGGACCATCGACTCCGGACGCTGCCCGCTGTCCCGTAACGCCTCGACGATCCTGAGCCGCTTCGAGATCTTCTTCTTCTTCGCCTCCGAGGCGGTGTCGACCATATCCCGGCGCAGCTGCTCCGATAGCTTGTCGAGGTCGAGCCTCTTCAGAAGGGTGAGCACCGCCTCGGCGCCCAGGCCGGCCTGGAACGCGTCGCCGTGCTCCTCTTTCTTCTCACGGTAGCGGGACTCCGACAGGACCTCCATCGGCTGCAGGTCGGTCTTTCCGGGGTCGAGGACGATGAACTTCTCGAAATAGATCACCGCCTCGATCTCCTTCATCGGCATGTCGAGGAGGGTGGCAATCCGGCTGGGAAGGCTCTTCAGGAACCAGATGTGCGCCACCGGGGAGGCCAGCTCGATGTGCCCCATCCGCTCCCGGCGGACCTTGGACTGGATGACTTCCACGCCGCACTTCTCGCAGACGATCCCGCGGTGCTTCATCCGCTTGTACTTCCCGCAGTTGCACTCGTAGTCCTTGATCGGGCCGAAGATCTTCGCGCAGAAGAGGCCGTCCCGCTCCGGCTTGAAGGTGCGGTAGTTCAGCGTCTCCGGTTTCTTCACTTCCCCGTGGGACCACTTCCGGATCTGCTCCTGAGATGCGATGGAAATCCGGATACCGGTAAAATCGATCGGATCCTTCGGCTTTTCAAATCGAGGGAAAAGGTCTTCCACTTCGGGCCTCCCGTTTCTATTCCGCAGCCTCGATCGCGGCCTATTGTTCGTTTCCGCTCTGCAGTTCCACGTCGAGTCCGAGCGCCTGGAGCTCCTTGATCAGCACGTTGAAGGACTCCGGCAGTCCCGGCTCGAGCGAGAAGTTTCCCTTCACGATCGCCTCGTACATCCGGGCGCGTCCGGGCACGTCGTCCGACTTCACGGTGAGGAACTCCTGGAGCGTGAAGGCGGCCCCGTAAGCCTCCAGGGCCCACACCTCCATCTCCCCGAGCCGCTGCCCCCCGAACTGGGCCTTCCCGCCCAGCGGCTGCTGGGTCACCAGCGAGTAGGGTCCCGTGGAGCGGGCGTGGATCTTGTCGTCCACGAGGTGGTGCAACTTCATCATGTACATGGCCCCGATCGTGACCCGCTGCTCGAACGGAAGCCCCGTCATGCCGTCGAAGAGCAGCGTCTGCCCGGAGTCCGGCAGCCCCGCGGCCTGCAGCATCTCCCGGATTTCCTGCTCGTTCGCCCCGCTGAAGACCGGGGAGGCCATGAACACCCCCTGGGACAGCCGCGCCGCTGCGCTTCGGACCTCGTCGTCGGTCAGGGAGTCGAGATATTCCGCGAACCTTTCGGACCGGTAGATCTTGAGGAATCCCTCCCGGAGCGCCTTCGGCCCGTACTCCCGCTCGAGGATGTGCTGGAGATTCTCCCCCAACCCGCGTGCGGCCCACCCCAGATGCGCCTCCATGATCTGGCCGACGTTCATCCGGGAGGGAACCCCCAGGGGATTGAGGACGATATCGACGGGAGTCCCGTCCTCCATGTAGGGCATGTCCTCCTCCGGCACGATCCGGGAGATCACCCCCTTGTTCCCGTGACGGCCGGCCATCTTGTCCCCGACGGAAAGCTTCCGCTTCATCGCGATGTAGACCTTCACCATCTTCAGGACGCCGGGGGGAAGCTCGTCCCCCTTCTGGAGCCTCGAGATCTTCTCCTCGAACAGCGCCCGCAGGAGGCTCACCTGGTCCTGGGCGACCTGTGAAATGTCCGCCAGCCGCTCCCGGACCGTCTCATCCTCCTCCACGGAGATCGACGCCCACATCTCCTTCGGGATCTCCTCCAGCAGCTCCTCGGTGATCTTCTTCTTCCTGGACAGCAGCACCTCCGAGCGGTCCTCGGAGGTAAGCCTCGTCGCGGAAGTCTTCCCGACCAGCAGGTTCCGCATCTTTCCGTAGGCGGTCTCCAGGATGATCCGGATCTCGTCGTCCTGGTCGCGGAGCAGCCGCTCCGTCTCCCTCTCCTCGAAGACCCGGGCCCTCTCGTCCCGGTCTCCGCTCTTGCGGATGAACACCTTCGCGTCGATGACGATCCCCTCGATTCCGGGAGGAACCCGCAGGGAGGAATCCTTCACGTCCCCGGCCTTGTCCCCGAAGATCGCGCGGAGCAGCTTTTCCTCGGGGGAGAGCTGGGTCTCCCCCTTCGGGGTGACCTTCCCCACGAGGATATCCATCGGCTTCACCCGGGCCCCGATCCGCACGATCCCGCTCTCGTCGAGGTCCTTGAGCGACTCCTCGCTGATGTTCGGGATGTCGTCGGTGATCTCCTCCTTGCCGAGCTTCGTCTCCCGGGCGACGCACTCGAATTCCTCGATGTGGATCGAGGTGAAGATGTCCTCCTTGACGATCTTCTCCGAGACGAGGATGGAATCCTCGAAGTTGTAGCCCCTCCAGGGCATGAAGGCGACCAGCACGTTCCGCCCGAGGGAAAGCTCCCCCTCGCTCGTGGCAGGACCGTCCCCGATCACCTCTCCCGCCCTCACATTCTGCCCGAGCTTCACGATCGGCTTCTGGTTGATGCAGGTGTTCTGGTTCGATCGGCGGAACTTCACCATCTTGTAGATGTCCGCCCCGTATTTCCCGGCCTTGTCCGGCTCGTTTGGCCGGATCACGATCCGGCGGGCGTCGACCGACTCCACCGTCCCCCCCCGGCGCGCGATGATGGCGGCACCCGAGTCCCTCGCGACCACCGATTCCATCCCGGTCCCGATGAAGGGAGGCTCGGTCCGCAGCAGCGGCACCGCCTGGCGCTGCATGTTCGACCCCATCAGCGCCCGGTTCGCGTCGTCGTGCTCCAGGAAGGGGATGAGGGAGGCGGCGACGGAGACGAGCTGGTTCGGGGAGACGTCCATGAGGGTGACCTCGGACGAGCGTACCATCGCGAACTCCCCCTCCTGCCTCGCGATGACCACCTCCCGAACGAACCGTCCGGTCCCGTCCAGCTGCGCGTTCGCCTGTGCGATCACGTGCCGTTCCTCTTCCATCGCCGAGAGGTAGACGATCTCTTTCGTGACCGTTCCATCCCGGACCACCCGGTAGGGGGTCTCGATGAACCCGAACTCGTTTACCCGTGCGAAGGTGGAGAGCGATGCGATCAGCCCGATGTTCGGCCCCTCCGGCGTCTCGATCGGGCAGATCCGGCCATAGTGGGTCGGGTGCACGTCCCGGACCTCGAACCCCGCCCGCTCACGGGTCAGTCCCCCCGGCCCGAGGGCGGAGACCCGCCGCTTGTGCGTCACCTCGGAGAGCGGGTTCGTCTGGTCCATGAACTGCGACAGCTGGGACGAGCCGAAGAACTCCTTGATCACCGCCGAGACCGGCTTCGCGTTGATCAGGTCGTGCGGCATCAGCGTCTCGATATCCTGCAGGCTCATCTTCTCCCGGATCGCCCGCTCGACGCGGACCAGCCCCATCCGGAACTGGTTCTCGATCAGTTCCCCCACGGTCCGGACGCGCCGGTTTCCGAGGTTGTCGATGTCGTCCGCCTCCCCGAAGCCGTTCTTCAGGTTGATCAGGTACCGGATGACCCGGAGAATGTCCTGGTACCGGAGGACCGTCGTGTCCAGTTCCTCGTCCGAAACGCCGAGCTTGTGATTGAGCTTCAGCCGGCCCACGCGGGAGAGGCTGTAGCGGTCCGGGTTGAAGAACATGTTCTCGAACAGCGCCCCGGCGGCCTCCTTGGTGGGGGGATCGCCCGGGCGCATCTTCTTGTAGATCTCCTTCAAGGCCTCGTCCCGGTCCCGGATCTTGTCGTTCACCAGCCCTTCCCAGATCGCCCGGTCGGAGTTCTCGAGGGTGAAGACGGAAAGGGTCTGGATCTTCCTCTCCCGGATCGTTCCGAGCGAATCCTCGGTGATCTGCCCCCCGCACTCGAGGAGGACCTCCCCGGTCTCCGGATCCGCCACGTCCGAGACGACGACTTTCTGCAGGAGGTCGTCCAGAGGGATGGAGACGGTCCCGAAGGCGACCCCCTCGAACCGCTCCACCCGCTTCTTGCTGACCTTGGTCCCCTTCTTGAAGGCGATTTCATTCGTCCCGGGATGCCGGATCTCCACCGGCATCTTCAGGCCGGTCATCAGCTCGGGCCGGAAATTCTTGGTATACCGGTCCCCCTCGATGGTCACCTCCTCGACCTCGTAGAAGGTGCGGAGAAGCTCCTGCGTGCTCATCCCGATCGCCCGGAGCAGGATCGCGATGGGGAACTTCCGCTTCCGGTCGATCTTCACGAAGAGCATGTCCTTGTGGTCGAACTCGAAGTCGAGCCAGGAGCCGCGGTACGGGATGATCCTGGCCGAGAAGAGCACCTTGCCGGAGGCGTGGGACTTTCCCTTGTCATGCTCGAAGAACACCCCGGGGGAGCGGTGCAGCTGGCTCACGATGACCCGCTCGGTCCCGTTGATGATGAAGGTCGCGCGGTCCGTCATGAGGGGGATCTCCCCGAAGAAGACCTCCTGCTCCTTGACGTCCCGGATGGTCCGCGCATTCGTCCGCTCGTCCACGTCGAAGATGACGAGCTGCACCGTCACCTTGATCGGGGCGGCGTAGTTCATCCCCCGTTCGCGGCACTCGTCCTCGCTCCATTTGGGCTGGCCGATGGCGTAGGAGATGAACTCGAGGGAGGCTCTCCCGTTGTAGTCGTGAATCGGGAAGATCCCCTTGAAGACCGTTTGCAGCCCGCTGTCCTTCCGCTGGGCCGGAGGGACGTCGATCTGCAGAAAATCGTAGTAGGACTCCTGCTGCGCCTCGATCAGGTTCGGTATCTCGATCACCTTGCCGATTTTCGAAAAGTCGATCCGCTTCACGCGGTTGCTATAATCCAGATACGCCATCTTCTCACCCCGGGGCACTCGGCGATAGTTGAGGGGCGGAGGACGCCAGCCGTCCCCCGCCCTGGTTCCTCGACCGGTCCGATGCCTACTTGATCTCCGCCTTGCCCCCGGCCTCTTCGATCTTCTTCTTCATTTCCTCGGCGGTCTTCTTGTCGACCCCTTCCTTGACCGGCTTCGGCACTCCCTCGACCAGGTCCTTCGCTTCCTTCAGCCCCAGGCCGGTGAGCTCTCGGATCACCTTGATCACCTGGATCTTCTTGTCGGCGAAATCGGTCAGGACCACGTCGAACTCGGTCTTCTCCTCCGCGACGGCAGGAGCTGCGCCGGGCGCCGCGCCGTGGGCGAAC
>MGPV01000050.1:0-3258 GCA_001797615.1 Deltaproteobacteria bacterium GWC2_65_14 | reverse complement strand
AGGAGCGGCGGCCGTCACTCCGAAGTGGTCTTCGAGAGCCTTTACGTACCCGTTCAACTCAAGAACCGTAAGTCCTTCTATCATGGTTATAAATTCTTCCTTGCTCATTGTGGCCATCTTCGGATCCTCCCCTGGATCAGGCAGTCTGTGGTGTGGATTTCTTGTCGTGAATGGATTGCAACGCGTATACGATCTTCCTCTGCGGTCCGGAAAGCGCCTGGGCCAGCCTGCGCAACGGAGACGCCAGTGCGCCCACCAGCTGCGCGATCAGCACGTCCCGCCCGGGGAGATCCGCCAGCGCCTCTACTTCCCTGACGCTTAAGGCCTTCCCGTCGAGGTACCCCCCCTTCAGCCGGATCTTCGGGCTCCCGGCGGCGAACACCTTCATCGCCTTCGCCAGGGCCACCGGATCGGATGTTGCGAACGCGACCGCTGTCGGTCCGACGAAGCTGTCCGAGACCTTCTCGAACCCGGTGTCCTTGGCGGCCAGGCGGATCAGGGTATTCTTCACCACCCGGAATTCCGCGCCGGCCTCACGAAGCGATTTTCGAAGACGCGTGACTTCGGCGACCGTCAGACCCAGGTTCTCCGCGATGACCGCCCCCTTCTGGGAGGCGATGGACTCCCGCAATCGCTCTACAGCGTCCACCTTGTTGGCCTTTTTCACCTTGCTCACCCCTCCTTTCCTCGTGGTGTTTCCTGCTGCATCCGACTCCCGTCAAAGGCAGAAGGGGCGAAGGCAAGGTGAGGGCCGCACTCGCGTACCGGACATCTCCCGCCGTTCCCCTTGTCTGCGCGGGCCGGGCGGACGGAACGTCCCGCCCCCTTGGTCGCCTCCGGCGAACCCGCGGTCCTTGACAAAGGAAGTTGCCGAATGTGCAAAGAGCGAATTGGAATCTACTCCGCCTGCAACATGCTCACGTTGAGCTTGACCCCGGGACCCATCGTGGAGGAGAGGGCCACCGTCCGGATATAGTTCCCCTTGGCGGCCGACGGCTTCGCCTTCATGATCGCCTCGAAGAACGCGAGGAAGTTCTCCCGGATCTTCTCCTTCCCGAAGCTGATCCGGCCGATCCCGGAATGGAGGGTCCCGGTCTTGTCGACCCGGAACTCGACCTTCCCCCCCTTGAGGTCCCGGACCGCCTTCCCGACCTCGAAGGTCACCGTCCCCACCTTCGGATTCGGCATCAGCCCCCGGGGCCCCAGGATCTTCCCGAGCTTGCCGACGGCCCCCATCATGTCGGGGGTCGCGACCGCCTTGTCGAAGTCGAGCCATCCCCCCTGGATCTTCGCGACGAGGTCTTCGCTCCCCGCGAAGTCGGCGCCGGCATCCGTGGCCTCCTTCTCCTTCTCTCCCTTGGCGAACACGACGACCCGGACGTTCTTCCCGGTGCCGTTCGGAAGCACGACGGACCCGCGAACCTGCTGGTCCGGATACTTCGGGTCGACCCCCAGGCGCATCGCCACTTCCACCGTTTCGTCGAACTTGGCGACCGCCGCATCCTTGATCAGGTCCAACGCCTCGTCGAGAGATACCTTTGCCTCCCTGTTCACCTTGCTCCGTGACGCCAGGTATTTCTTCCCGTGCTTCGGCATTTCTCTCTCCCTCCGTTCCCGATCAGACGACTTCCAGCCCCATGCTCCGGGCGGTTCCCTCGATGGTCTTGACGGCGGCGGCCAGATCCTTCACGTCCAGGTCGACCATCTTCAGCTTCGCGATCTCCTCGACCTTCGCCCTGTCGATCTGCCCGCACTTTTCCCGCTTGGGGGTCTTGCTCCCCTTCTCGATCCCGGCCGCCTTCAGCAGGAGCACCGAGGCCGGCGGGGTCTTGGTGATGTAGGCGAACGACCGGTCGGCGTACACCGTGATGACGACCGGGATGATCATCCCCTCCTGCGAGGCGGTCTTCGCGTTGAACGCCTTGCAGAACTCCATGATGTTCACCCCGTGCTGCCCGAGGGCGGGTCCCACGGGGGGGGAGGGGTTCGCCTTCCCGGCCGGAATCTGCAGCTTGATCTGCGTGATGATCTTCTTCGCCATGGGTTCTCTCCCGCCGTCCGGTTAGCTTTTTTCGACCTGCGTGAAATCGAGTTCGACCGGGGTGGCCCGTCCGAAGATGGAGACGAGCACGATCACCTTTCCCTTTTCCGGCTTGATGCTGTCCACGATGCCGTTGAAGTTCGAGAAGGGGCCGTCCGTCACGCGGATGTTCTCCCCCTCGGAGAAGGTCACCTTCGGCTTGGGCTTGATCCGCCCTTCCGCCATCTGCGACTTGATGTCCTCCACCTCCGACTCCGGGATCGGGGCGGGGCTCTTCCCCCCCACGAAGCCGGTCACCTTCGGGGTGTGCCGGACGAGATGCCAGGTGCGGTCGTCCAGCTCCATCTGGACCAGGAGGTAGCCCGGGAAGAAGCTCCGCGTCCCCGTCCGCTTCTTCCCCTTCTTCATCTCCACGACCGTCTCGGACGGGATCAGCACGTCGCCGAACCGTTCCTGCATCCCCTCGCTTTCGATCCGGTTCTCGAGCGATTCCTTCACTTTTCTCTCATACCCCGAATAGGTATGGACCACGTACCACTGTCTGGCCATCGTTTCCTCGTACGGGAAGTTAGTAGTTCAGGACGGAATACACGATGCGCCCCAGGGCGTAGTCGACCAGCCCCAGGAACACGACGATGATCATGACGGTGACGATCACCACCGCCGTGGAGGAGGCCGTTTCCTTCCTCCCCGGCCAGGTCACCTTCTTCATCTCGGTCTTGAACTCCTTCAGGAACAGGGTCGTCTTCTCCGCGATCCCGCCCCCTGCCTTCCGCTGCCGCACATCGTCCGACGCCGTCCGCGTCCCCGGAAGGCGCTCGAGCAACCTGTCCTTCAGCGACCTCGCCATGGTTCCCGTATCTCCCGTCCCCGAAAAGGATGGCAGGCCAGGAGGGATTCGAACCCCCATCCCGCGGATTTGGAGTCCGCTGCTCTAGCCGTTGGAGCTACTGGCCTTCCCCCGTGCCGTCTATTTGGTTTCCTTGTGCGCCGTGTGCTTCCGGCAGGTGGAGCAGAACTTCTTCAGCTCCAGCTTTTCGGTCATCGTCTTCTTGTTCCGCGTCGTCGTGTAGTTCCGGTTCTTGCACTCGGAACAGGCCAGCGTGATGATGTCTCTCATTCCGCCCGTCTCCCCGTTTCCGCGCGACCCGCGTTATTCCAGGATTTCCGACACGACCCCGGCGCCCACGGTGCGGCCCCCCTCCCGGATCGCGAAC
>MGPV01000049.1:61399-62525 GCA_001797615.1 Deltaproteobacteria bacterium GWC2_65_14 | reverse complement strand
ACAACGGGCGTCTGATGACCCTCCGAGCCGGCTGCCCGCCCGAGCTCCCGGGAATGGCGGTCGCCCTCGCCTGCGGCACGGGCCTGCAGACTCTGGCGACGGCGGCCGAGGCCGTCGCGCTCGGGGACGCTGCCTTGGTCGCGGCCGTGGCGGCCGACTGCCCCAGCCGCGTACGGCGCGACGTCTTCGTTCCTTCCTTCATAGACCCCTCCTGCGGCATGCATATCGCCAAGACCGCCGAGGCGCGCGCCTCGGAAAGAGGCCTGACGCGCGCGGCCATGGACGCCTGGGCCCTGCGCTCGCATCGCACGGCGACGGCCTCCTCCCATTTCCTCGCCGAGGAGATCGTTCCGCTGGCGGGCCTGAGCGCCGACGACGCGGTGCGGCCGGACGCCGCGCCCGAACACTTCGCGCAGGCGAAACCCCTCTTCGAAGAAGGGCCGCACCTGCTGAGCCACGCCAACATCCACGGGGTGGCGGATGGCGGCACGGCCCTCATCCTCGCCGCGCCCAAGGCCGCGAAAGGCCGCGCGCTGGGCCGCGTGGTCTCGACCGCGCTCGTGGGCGTGCCGCCCGAGCGCATGGCCTACGCCGCGGTGCCGGCGGTGCGCAAGGCCCTGGAAAAAGCGCGCTGGCGCACGAGCGACGTGGAGCTGTGGGAGATCCACGAGACCTTCGCCGCGCAGATCCTGCTCGACCGCGCCGAGCTGGACGTGTCTGAAGAAAAGCTCAACGTGCGCGGCGGCTCCATCGCGCTGGGGCATCCCTTCGCGGCGACGGGACTGCGCCTGGTGCTCTCGCTGCTGCTCGAGCTCAAGCGCCGCGGCGGCCGACGAGGAGTCGCGGCCGTCAGCGTGGGCGGGGGCCTGGGCATCGCGGCCTGCGTGGAAGCGCTGTAATATTTTTTCCATGTAATAATCATAATTTAGGGACAATTCGGGCAGGTTTGTTGCGTATACCCTCAATCGACATATGTGTCATTCGCAATCGGCCCGAGAGGCCGCACACGAGAAGAGGGGGAAGAGCATGACTTGTAAGAACAAGTTCATGAGCGCGCTGGTGTTCTGCGCGCTGATGAGCATCGCCTTCGTGAGCAGATCCGCCGCCCAAGAGAAGAAGGTCGGCA
>MGPV01000049.1:61194-61369 GCA_001797615.1 Deltaproteobacteria bacterium GWC2_65_14 | reverse complement strand
TCTCCGAGAAGTTCGCGAAGACCTTCCACGGACGCAAGTCGCTCTCCGCCGCGAAGCTCGCCGACGCCTGCGAGTCTTGCCACGGCGCGGGCGGCGCGCACGCCGACGGCGGCGGGGACGTCACGAAGATCACCAACCCCAAGAAGCTCGACGCGGCCGCGGCCGCGGACCTCTG
>MGPV01000049.1:60901-61117 GCA_001797615.1 Deltaproteobacteria bacterium GWC2_65_14 | reverse complement strand
AGGGCGCGACCGACACCTGCCTCAAGTGCCACGCCAAGCAGAAGGCCGACATGCGCCTGGCCTCGCACCATCCCGTCCCGGAAGGCAAGATGACCTGCGTGTCCTGCCATAACCCGCATGGCGGCATCGAAGGCAACCTGAAGGCCGACTCCAGCGAGGAGCTCTGCTTTAAGTGCCACGGCGACAAGGCGGGCCCGTTCGCCTTCGAGCATCCCC
>MGPV01000049.1:60117-60889 GCA_001797615.1 Deltaproteobacteria bacterium GWC2_65_14 | reverse complement strand
ACGGCTCGGCCAACGACAAGCTCCTCAAGCAGAACCAGCCCTACCTCTGCCTGAGCTGTCACCGGTGGCCTCACGCTCAGTCCCGCTCCGGCGCCGCCGGCCAGCAAACCATCTCGTTGAACGTCATCCAACAGCGAGCGCGGTGCACCGACTGCCACAATCAGATTCACGGTTCCGACCGGAAGGCCGGACTCAAGGACTAATCATGAAACCCAACTATTTCGGGAGGAATCCCATGAATCGCCTCATGCTTGCAGGACTGTTGGCCGGACTGTGCGCCGCGCCCGGACGCGCCGAATCCACATACGACGCGACCGTCGGCGCCCGTTACGTGGACCTCGACTCAAGCTGGAACAAGCAGGGGGCCCTGGAGTACGACGGCAAGCTGTATTATGGCGCCCACGGCGACGTGTCCGTCGGCAATCAAGGCGGCCTGGGGCTGCTCGACTTCTCGCTGAAGGACATCGGCAGCCGGGAAGAGGCCATGTCCTTCAACCTGGACTATAAGTCCAGCTTGAAGGTAAGCGCGAAGTGGGAGACGATGCACCACCGCATGAACCCCACTCGCCACGGCCAGGTCATCAACGGCGTCTGGCGCCCGAACAACATCGCCCTCACGACCGGAGCCGAACGGTTCACCTACAGGACGCAGCCCATCGACTTCTCCGCCAACCCCAACGGCTTCGACTTCAAGCTGAAGCGCACGGAGAGCGAGGTGAATCTGGGCCTGTTCGCGCCGACGAACTCGGCGCAGTGGGTCACGATGCAATAC
>MGPV01000049.1:9896-60036 GCA_001797615.1 Deltaproteobacteria bacterium GWC2_65_14 | reverse complement strand
CTCTGCATCAGCGACACCTCCGACTTCGGGGTCCTTCGCATCCTCGTGTCGGACGTCGCCCGGGCCCGCCGGGTGGTCATGGAAAAGCAGCTCCCGGCCCGGATCGACGACGTCGTCGCCGCGGAGATCGACGACGTTCCCGGCAGCCTGGCCAGGGTGCTCAAGCCGTTCAAGGAGAGCCGGGTGAACGTCGAGTACATGTACGCCCTTGCCGGGGGGACCTCCGGGAAGGCGGTGATGGTCTTCCGGTTCAGCGACAACGACCGCGCGATCGAGATCCTGAAGCGGAACCACGTCAGGCTGCTCAGCGCCGACGACTTCGGGATCCTCGAGAATCCGGGGTAGCCGATGGCAAAACGACGCTACAGGCCGAAGAAGTTCGCGGTCATCGGAGCCGGGCCGGTCGGCAACGTCATCGCCGCGTTTCTCTCGAAGGGGGGGTGCGAGGTCACCCTGTGCGACATCGTACCGTCGCTCCTTGCGCCGGCGCGCGATCCCGGGATCCGGATCGAGGGGACCGACATCCTGAAGGCGAAGGTGGCCCGGACGACCCCCCGGATCGAGGAGATCCTCGACGATCCTCCCGACGTGATCCTCGTCGCCGTCAAGGCGACGGCGCTCCCGCTGATCGCCTCCGCCCTCGAGGGGTACCCGGGGGAGGGGCGGTACGTGATCAGCTGGCAGAACGGCATCGACACCGAACGGGTCCTCGCGCACCACCTGGGGCCGGAGCATGTCCTGCGGGCGGTCGTGAATTTCGGGTGCGTTCCGATCGCTCCGGGCCACGTCCGGCTCGCCTTCCACCATCGCCCCCACGTTCTCCAGGAGCTCGACCCCGGGGCGCGCAAGGCCGCCGTCGCGATCTGCGAGGTCCTCACCCGGTGCGGGCTCGACACCGTCCACACCGGGCAGATCCTGAGCATGGTCTGGCGGAAGGCGGTCATGAACGCCTGCATGAACCCGATCTGCGCGATCACCGGCAAGACGATGGCCGAGGTCATCAGCGACCCGATCCTCTTCACCCTGGTCGACTCCCTGATCAAGGAGGGGATCGCCGTGGCCCGGGCGAACGAGATCTTCCTCGGCCCGGACTTCTACCCCTACTGCGTCGGCTACATCCGGAGCGCGGGGCACCACAAGCCGTCCATGCGCCAGGATATCGAGGCGGGACGGAGGACCGAGATCGACTACATCAACGGCAAGATCATCGAGTACGGAGCGCAGGCCGGGATCGCCACCCCCTTCAACACGATGGTCCGGGGGCTGGTCAAGGCGCTCGAGCCGCGCTGATCCGCCGGCGCCGCCGGACGACGCCCCGCTTCTTTCGGCGCGCCGGGGGCGATACAATGGAACGGTTCGCGGAACGGGAGGTCGTCGAAGGGGTCATGGACATCCGGGAAAAGGTGGAGCGGCTGTCGGGCCGGATGCACGACCGTCCCCGGTACCCGACGCAGGGGGCCGTGCTCTTCGTCGACCTGGAGCGCCGGGAGCATCGCTCCGGGTACCTCCCCCGGGAGGTCTTCCGCACCTTCCTCGGCGGCCGCGGCGGGAACATGTTCCTCCTCTACAACCTGCTGCCGGACGGGCGGGAGGCGCTGGACCCCGGAGTTCCCCTGATCTTCGGCAGCGGGGTCCTCACCGGGACGGTTCCCACCGCCGCGCGGGGGAACGTCAGCAGCATCGCCCCGGACAGCGACGCATTCCTCGACAGCAACTGCGGGGATGGCTTTCCCACCTTCCTCAAGCTGCACGGTTACGATCACCTGGTCCTCTACGGGCGCTCCGCGGGGTGGACCCTCCTCGAGATCTCGGAGGAACGGGTCCGCTTCCACGACGCCGCCTCCTACCTCGGCATGGACAACATCGACCTCGTCCGGGCCGTCGAGCGCGACTTCACCTGCACCGAGCGCAAGGACATGGCGTTGGCCAGGATCACCCGGGCCGGGGAAAACCTGGTCCTCTGCTCCGGAATCATGGGGGGACCCAAGGCGATCTACGCCCGCGGGGGCACGGGGGCGAAGATGGGCTCCCTCCGGCTCAAGGCGGTCATGATCCGGGGGCGCTGCACACATCCCGACCTCTCGCAGGCCTTCAAGGAGAACAACCGGGAGTTCGCCCGGAAGGTCCTGTCGGCCAGCGCGGTCAAGCATGCGCTGAAAAAAGTCGGGACCCCCTTCCTCTACAAGCCGAGCCGGATCCTGGGGGCCATCGCGGTCAGGAACAACCAGGAGACGGTCTGGGACGACTCCCTGGACGCGGGCAATCTCGACCCCTACCGCACCGGCATGGACAGCTGCCTGAAATGTCCCGTCCGGTGCCGCCCCCTGAACGACATGACCCCCGAGGGGGTAGGGGGGTGGGGAGCCAGCGCGCTCAAGGGAGTGGCCGGGAACGCCCCCTATGACGAGAGCCAGGCGGACCGGGAGCATCGGCGGGAGAAGAACTACCGGGGGATCCGGGGCGACGGCTCCTTCGACCGGCACGACAAGGGGGAGGGCCCCGACTACGTCACCCTGGGGAAGATGGGCCCGATGGTCGGGCTCCGGGAGCCCGAGCAGGTCCTGCGGCTGAACAACATCCTGAACGACCTGGGGCTCGACTCGGCCAGCACCGGAAGCGCCATCGCCTGGGCCATGGAGCTGTACCAGCGGGGGATCCTCTCCCGGGAGGACACCGGGGGGCTCGAGCTGACCTGGGGCAACTACGAGGTGATCGAGAAGCTGCTCTTCCTGACGGCCCGTCGGGAAGGGTTCGGCGACGTCATTGCCGACTCCTCCCGGGCGGTGGAGCGGGGGAGATATCCTCGGGAGGCCCTCCGCTACCGGATGGCCGTCAAGGGGCTCTTCCAGACCGACCCGCACGACTCGAGGATCCTCAAGGGCTTCGCCCTCGGCGTCGCCGTCTCCACGCGGGGGATGGATCACCTCCGGAACCGTCCCACCCTCGAGATCAACGCCCGGATCAACGACGACCCGGAGTTCAAGAGAGCCCTCTACGGCGGATCCGTGTCGCCGGAGCCGAACCGCTACGACGGGAAGGAGCATGCGGTCCGGGCCTGCGAGAACACCTTCGCGGTGGGGGACGCCGTCGGCGTCTGCCGCTTCGCGACCAAGCTCTTCAACTCCCCCTCCACCGCCGGGTGCGAGGAGTTCGCCCTGCAGGTCAGGGAGCTGACCGGGGAGGAGTTCACCCCGGAGCAGCTCGACGGGATCGGCCGCAACATCACCGGGATCGAGCGTCTCCTCAACGCGCGCCTGGGGCTGACCGAGAAGGACGACACCCTCCCGGACCGCTGGTTCGAGGAGGAGATCCGGGGAGGGCCCTTCTCCGGGGAGAAGATCGACCGGGCCCGGTTCGCGCAGCTCAAGGCCCGCTATTACGCCCTCCTCGGGCTCAACGGCGCGGGAGTCCCGTCGCTTGCGTGGCACCGCCGCCTCGCGGAGGTGACCACCGGATTCGCCGTCGAAGTCGCCCTCCCCGACGACATCCCGGGAGCCCCGGAGGGAGCGGTCATCGTGGACGAGCCGGTGAGGAGCGCCGCGGAACTGCGGGAGGCGCTGAACCGGCGGCTCCCCCACGCGGCAAAGAAACTCGAGGACCGTTCCCTGGTCGTTTCGGTGAACGGCGGACTGATCCTTTCGAACGAGCAGGACGCTCCCGTCCGAAACGGCGACCAGGTCGTCGTGATGCGGATCCTTTCGGGAGGATGAGACCGGGGAGGGGGGGAAGGCCGTGAACCGGGCCGGATTCGCGCCGATCGACTTCGCGCCGGCGAGGGTCGATGTGGAGACCACCCCGGGAGGGGGCTATCTTCTCCGCTCCCCCGTCCCCCTGGAACCCTGCGATAGAAGCCTGGGGGTTCTCCTGCGCCGTTGGGCGGCGGAGGCGCCCATGAGGACCTTTCTCGGGGAGCGGGAGCCCTCGGGGCAGTGGCGGCTCCAGAGTTACCGGGAGGCCGCCCGCCTCGCCGATTCCGTCGCCCAGGCGCTGATCGACCGGGGGCTGGGCCCGGAGCGTCCCGTGATGATCCTCTCCGGGAACTCCATCGACCATGCGCTGCTCATGCTCGGGGGATTCGTTGCGGGGGTCCCGGTGGTGCCGGTCTCCGTGGCCTATTCGCTGCTGAGCCAGGACTTTGCAAAGCTTCGGGCCATCTTCGGGGATGTGCGGCCCGGGCTGGTCTTCGCCGAGCAGGGCAGGATGTTCGCCAGGGCCCTCGGGGCATTGGACCTTGCCGGGGTGGAGGTGGTCACCCGGGGAGGGGAGGCCGCCGGACTCCGCGCCACCCCCTTTTCCGTCCTGCTGGAACCTCCCGCCACGGATGCGGTGGAGAAGGCGTTCCAGGCGGTGGGCCCCGACTCCGTCGCCAAGGTCCTCTTCACCTCCGGGTCGACCGGCCTCCCCAAGGGGGTGATCAACACCCACGGGATGCTCTGCGCGAACCAGCAGATGCTGGCCCAGGTGTGGCCGTTCACGGAAAAGACCCCGCCGGTCCTGGTCGACTGGCTTCCCTGGAATCACACCTTCGGGGGGAACCACAACTTCAACCTGGTCCTCAAGCGGGGGGGGACCCTCTACATCGACGGCGGAAAGCCGGCCCCCGGCATGGTGGAGCAGACGGTGAGGAACCTGGCCGAGCTCTCCCCGACCATCTACTTCAACGTTCCGGCCGGCTTCTCCATGCTGCTTCCCTTCCTCGAGAGGGACGAGGCGCTGCGCGGCAGCTTCTTCCGCCGGCTGCAGCTGATCTTCTACGCCGGGGCCGCCCTGTCCCAGGATCTGTGGAGGCGCCTGGAGGCGGTCTCCGTGCAGGCGACCGGGAAGCGGGTGCCCATGACCTCCTCCTGGGGATCGACGGAAACCGCTCCGCTGGCCACCTCCGCCCACTTTCTCATCGAGCAGGCGGGGGTCATCGGGCTTCCCTGCCCGGGGGTGATCCTCAAGATGGTGCCCGGAGGAGGGAAGCTGGAGCTGCGGGTCAAGGGGCCGAACGTCACCCCCGGCTACCTGAACCGTCCGGACCTGACCCGGGAGGCGTTCGACGACGAGGAGTTCTACCGGATCGGCGACGCGGGAAGGTTCGTCGACCCGGGCGATCCCACCAAGGGGATCGCCTTCGACGGGCGGGTCGCGGAGGATTTCAAGCTCGACACGGGGACCTGGGTCCACGCGGGGACGCTGCGGCTGGCCGTCATGGCGGCGGCCGCTCCCGCGCTCCAGGATGCCCTGGTGGCCGGCCACGACCGGGCGGAGGTCGGGATCCTCGCCTGGCCGAATCTCCAGGGATGCCGGCAGCTCTGCGGGGACGCCGACGGGACGCTGCCGGTCGAGGCGCTCGTCCGGAGGCGGGAGGTGGTCGATCACCTGCGCAAGGCGCTGGCGGACCACAACGCCCGGCAGGAGGGCTCCGCGGCGAGGGTCGGGCGGCTGCTGCTCATGACCGAGCCGCCCTCGATCGACGCGAACGAGATCACCGACAAGGGATACATCAACCAGAGGGCGGCCCTGGAACGGCGGAAAGGGCTCCTGGAGCGGTTGTACGCGGCGAAGCCGGACCCGGACGTGGTTGTCCTCTACTTCATACCAAATGGGGGGAAGCGATGAGGCGGATCGGATTGTTCCTGGGGGGAGTCGTACTGGCGTGCGTGGTGGCCGCAACGGGATTCGCCGGCGACACGATCAAGGTGGGGATCGTGGACACCTACACCGGGCCGGTGACGACCTACACCAACGACGTGCGGGACGGGTTCCAGATGGCGGTGGACAAGATCAACGCGAAGGGGGGCGTGCTCGGGAAGAAGATCGAGGTGCTGCTGCGCGACGACACCTTCAAGTCGGACGTCGGGCTGACGCTGGCGAAGGAGCTGATCCTCCAGGAGAACGTCGACATCCTCATGGGCACGATCAACAGCGCGACGGCGCTGGCGATCTCCGACCTCGCGAAGAAGGAGAAGGTCCCCTTCCTCGTGACCTTCTCCAAGAGCGGGAAGATCACCGGGGAGAAGGGACACCGCTACGTGTTCGGCATGAACGAGAACACGGACATGATCGGACGGGCCACGGCGACGGTGCTCGCGAAGAAGCCGTACGCCAGGTACTGGATCGCCGGGGACGACTACGAGTACGGGCACGCGATCGCGGAGAGCATCTTCGGCAACCTGAAGAAGCTGAACCCGAAGGTTACGCTTTTGGGAGAAACCTGGTGGAAGATGCGGGAGAGCGACTTTACCCCCTACATCACCCAGATCCTCGCGGCGAAGCCGGATTTCGTGATCGTCGCCACCGGCGGCGGGAGCATGGTGAACTTCCAGAAGGCGGCGCAGTCCACCGGGTTCAACAAGCGGGTCCCCTTCTACCAGCACACCGGGATCGAGCTCTCCACCCTGATGCCGCAGGGGCAGAACGCGCCGGAAGGGGTGTTCGGAACCGCGAACTACCTCTTCTACTACCCGGACACGAAGGAGAACAAGTCCTTCGCGGAGGAGTTCCAGAAGCGGTTCCACCGGCATCCCAAGAGCGGGGCCGTCTACGGGTACATGGCGGCGCAGTTCCTCGAGAAGGCCTATGCGAAGGCCGGGAAGATCGACAAGGAGAAGTTCATCGACGCCCTGGAGGGGATGACGGCAGACAGCCCCATCGGCACCCTGGAGGTGCGGGCCTGCGACCACCAGATCGTGCTGCCGATGTACTTCGGCGTGACCAGGAAATCGCCGAGATACGAGTTTCTCGTCGCGGGCGACATCCTGTCGGTGTCCGGAAAGGACTACATGCCCAGCTGCGAGGAGATCATGAAGGAGCGGGCGAAGTAGTTCCTTCCCGATGCACATGCTGGAGAACCTTCTTTCGGCCGGGACGCTGACGCAGATCCTGGTGGGCTTGAGCCGGACGACGATCCTGTTCATCGTGTCGTCCGGCTTGAGCCTCATCCTGGGAGTGCTCCGGATCCCGAACATCGCGCACGGCTCCCTCTACATGATCGGCGCCTTCTCCGCCTACACGGTGATCCAGTTCCTGGGGGGCGGCACGCTCGCCTTCTGGGCGGCGATGGTCGCCGGGCCGCTGGTCGTGGCGGCCCTGGGGTTTCTCCTGGAGCGGGGATTCTTCTCCTACCTCTACGACCGGGAGCACCTGATGCTCCTGCTGCTCACCTTTTCCTTCACGCTCATCCTCGGCGACCTGGTGAAGATCCTCTGGGGATCGGAGTACCGCTCCATCACCGCGCCCCCGATCTTCCGGGGCTCCGCGGAGGTCTTCGGCCTGCCGATCCCCCAGTACAACCTGTTCCTCCTCCTGGTCGGGCCGGTGATCGCGGTCTTCCTCTGGCTCGTCATCAACCGGACGAGGATCGGGAAGATCGCCCGCGCGGCGGCGGTGGACAGCGAGATGGTCAGCGCCGTCGGAATCGACGTGGGCTGGGTGTTCGCCTTCACCTTCGTGCTCGGCTGCTTTCTGGCGGGGCTGGGGGGGGCGCTCGTCGCTCCCATCGTCAGCATTTCCCTGGGGATGGACCATTCGCTCATCATGGAGGCCTTCCTGATCGTGATCATCGGGGGTCTGGGGAACATCTGGGGGGCCCTGCTGGGCTCGCTGATCTTCGGGCTCACCCAGTCGCTCGGCATCCTGGTCTGGCCGCAGTTCGGGATCGTCTTCCCCTACCTCGCGGTCGTCGTCGTGCTCGTCTTCCGGCCGAAGGGCCTTCTGCGGTCGGCCTGGTGACGGCGCGATGAAGGGGAAACATGCCGCCGCGATCCTCCTGCTGGTCCTGCTCGCCGCCCTGCCGCAGTTCGCCCCCCGGTTCCACGTCTACATCGTCTCGATCCTCCTGCTCACCGGGCTTCTCGCGACCAGTCTCAACCTTGCCATCGGGTACGGCGGCCTCTACCAGTTCCACCACGCCGTGTTCTACGGGATCGGCGCCTACGGGACGGCCCTGATGCTGACGCGGAGCGGGATGCCGGCCGCGCTCGGGTTCCTCGCGGGGCCGCTGCTGGCGGCGCTGCTCTCCCTGGCGATCGGGATCGTCTGCGTGCGCCTCTCGAAGCTCTATTTCGGCATGCTCCAGATCTCCCTGGGATCGCTCGTCTGGGCGACGGTCTACCGGTGGTACTCCTTCACCGGCGGCGACGACGGGATCCACGGCATCCCGCTGCCCGACCTGCTCTCCTCGACAACAGGGGCCTACTATTACACCCTGATCGTGACGGCGGCCAGCCTGTTCGCGCTGTACCGGATCGTCCGCTCCCCCTTCGGGAAGGCGCTGGAGGGGATCCGGGACAACCCGGTCCGGTCGTCGGCCATCGGGATCCACGTGAAGCTGCACCAGCTCGCGGCCCTCGTGATCGCCGGGTTCTTCGGGGGAGTGGCCGGCTCCCTCTTCGTCGTGGTCGACACGTCGGTCTTCCCCGACATGATGTTCTGGACCTACTCCCTCGAGGTGCTGATCATGTGCCTGCTCGGGGGGATGTACACCTTCTTCGGGCCGCTCGTGGGGAGTTCGATCCTGATGCTCCTGCGGACCTACGTCAGCATCCACTTCCAGTACTGGCACCTGTTCCTCGGCATCCTCCTCACGCTGGTGATCATCTTCCTGCCGGAGGGAGTGCTTGGGGCTGTCGTCCGGCGCTTCCGGCGGGCGGAGACCGGTCATGCTTAGGGTGGAATCGGCCGTCAAGTCGTTCGACGGCTTCCGGGCCGTGAACGGTGCGAACCTCGACGTGGAGGCCGGGGAGATCGTGGCGGTCATCGGCCCCAACGGCGCGGGGAAGACGACGCTGTTCCACCTCATCACGGGGCACCTGTCCGCCGACTCGGGCCGGATCCTGTTCCAGGGGCGGGAGATCGGCGGGGTCGCGCCCCATCTCCTCTGCCGGATGGGGATCACCCGGTCCTTCCAGGTCGTGAACATCTTCCCGCGCCTCTCGGTCTTCGAGAACGTGCAGATCGCGGTGCTCGCGCGGGAGCGGAAGACCTTCCGGATCTTCGCCACGGTGCGGGACATGGCGGCGGAGGAGGTGCACGGGATCCTCCGGAACGTCGGACTCTACGAAAAACGGGACGTCGAGAGCGACCTGCTCTCGCACGGGGATCAGAAGGTGCTCGAGATCGCCGTCGCGCTGAGCGGAAAGCCGGAGCTGCTGATCCTCGACGAGCCCACCGCCGGGATGGCGCCGGAGGAGACGAAGCGCTGCATCCACCTCATCCGGAGGCTTTCCGAGGAGCACGGCCTGACGATCCTGTTCTGCGAGCACGACCTCGCGGTCGTCTTCGAGATCGCGAACCGGATCATGGTGATGGTGCGGGGGGGGACCGTGATCCAGGGGAGCTGCGAGGAGGTGCGGCGGAACCGAGAGGTCCAGAGCGCCTACCTCGGGGAGGACGGGTGATGCTGGAGGTCCGGGGGATCCACACCTACTACGGGCTGAGCCACATCCTCTTCGATGTCTCCCTGTCGCTGCGCAGGGGCGAGATCGTCGGGCTGCTCGGGAGGAACGGAGCCGGCAAGACGACCACCATGAAAAGCGTCTGCGGGATGCTCCGGCCGAAGGAGGGGACCATCTTCTTCGACGGGGAGGACGTGACGGGGAAAAAGCCGTTCCAGCTCGTGCGGCGCGGCATCTGCTACGTTCCCGACGACCGGAGGATCTTCGCCGACCTGACCGTCGAGGACAACCTCGGGATCGTCCACCGGCGGACCGGGGAGTGGAGCCGGGAAAAGGTGTACGATCTGTTCCCGCCGCTCCGGGAGATCGCGGGACGAAGGGCGGGGTTCTTGAGCGGCGGCGAGCGGGCGATGCTCGCCGTGGGAAGGGCGCTCATGAGCGACCCGAGGCTGCTCCTGCTGGACGAGCCGACGGAGGGGCTGGCGCCGCTCATCGTGAAGGCGCTCGAGGAGCAGATCCTCCGCCTCAAGGAGGCGGGGATCAGCATCCTGCTCTCGGAACAGAACCTGAAGTCGTCGCTGCGGCTCATCGACCGCGCCTACATCATCGACAACGGCCGGATCCGCTACCATGGGACGGTGAGGGAGCTCACCGACAACGAGGAGATCCGGAAGATGCACCTGATGATCTGAAAGACCGGCGCTTCCGCCGGCGTTCAGGTGCCGACAAGGGGATGAAATTGCCTACAGAACCGTTTACCTATCGCCGCCGCGTCGCATTCGGAGACTGCGATCCGGCGCGGATCTATTATGCCCCGCGGGCGGTCGACTATGCCGTGGAGGCGGTGGAGGCCTGGCACGAGTCGGTTCTGGGGGTCTCCTGGACGGAGTGGATCGAGCGGCACCGGCTCGAGCCGGACTTCACGAGGATCGACTGCGAATATTTCCGGCCGCTGCTTCCCGACCAGGTGGTTCGGGTTCGGGTGTGGGTCGTGGGGAACGGACGGGAAACCCTCACCTTCCTTGCGGCGGGCGAGGACGACTCGGGGAAGCGATGCTTCCGTGTCCGCCTCGAGGGCCGTTTCCTGGAACGGGGGACCGGATCCCCGGCCCCGGTCCCCGCGAAGCACCGGGAACGGATCGAGGAGTACCGGGTCCGGTGCGGCGGAAACGAAGACGCCCTGAGCCGGACAGGGCGAACGGAGGGGATCCCGCCGCGGAAACCGAAGGCCGGCGGGAAGCCGTTCACTCGAATGCGGCGAGTGCTCTACGGCGAGTGCGGCCCCTCCGGGAAGATCTATCCGCCGAAGGTCTTCGAGTACGCGGTCGAGGTCGTCGGCGAATGGTACGAGGAGGTGGCGGGGGTGTCGTGGCTCACGCTGATCGCCGTCCGCGGGCAGGGGGCCCCGTGGGTGTCGGCCGGCTGCGCTTTCCTGGCCCCCATGGTTCCGGGGCAGGAGATCCGGGTGACGGTCCGGGTGACCCGGTTGGGCAGGTCGAGCATCGGCTTCTCGGTCACGGGGGAGGCCGGCGGAGGCGAAGCATGCTTCGAGGCGGAGATGACGGCCTGCCTCATCGACCAGGAGGCCGGGTTCCGCCCGATGCCGGTTCCGGAGGAGATGGCCGAACGGATCCGCGCCTACCGGGCGGCCAGCGGGGACGAAGGGTAAAGGGCCGCCCCGCTTCCCGTATTCGGATCCGGAGGAGATGGAGGAGGGGTCTGTCGGATTCGGCCGGTCCGTTCCCAAAAACGGTTTTATTCTGTTTGTTTGTTATAATGCAGGGGGATACCCAATCAAGGGGGGGGCGATGAGAATGAAATCGTTCAGGATTGTGATGGCGTTATTGCTAGTGCTTTGTCTTGGCGGCCTTTCGGGGATCGCGGCGGCGGCCGAGAAGCCGATCGTCATCGGCGCACCTCTTGCCACGGCGTTCCTGTACGGGTGGGATGCGGAGCGCGGCATCAGGCTGGCCGTCGAGGAGATCAACGCCGCGGGCGGAGTCAACGTGGGCGGGAAGAAGAGGCCTTTCGCGGTCGAGGTCATCGACACGCGCGACCTGGAAGCCGGTGTGCCCGTCACCGAAGCGCTGCTCGCTGTGGAAAAGCTGGTTCTCGAAAAGAACGCGGACTTCCTCATCGGGGGACCGGTCCGTTCCGAGGCGGCCCTCGCGGCGATGGACCTGCTGAGCAAGTACAAGAAGGTCAGCATCCTGACCACCGGCGTCCTGACACCCGCGTATCACAAGAAGGTTGCGGAGAATTACGACAAGTACAAGTACTGCTTTCGGATCACCAGCCATGTGGGAGTGATGGCGAACGAGTTCATGACGCTCTTCGGCGACATCCAGAAAGGCCACGGGTTCAACAAGGTCTACATCATGGTCCAGGATGTAGAGCATGCCCGGAAGGGCGGCGAATTCATGAAAAAAATGCTGACCGAGAAGGGATGGGACGTGGTGGAGATGAAGATCTATCCCACCGGGACCACCGACTATTCGGTCGGACTGAATGAGGCCATAAAGCAGAAGGCGGACATCCTCTTCCTGTGGATGGACATGCCGGAGAGCTCGATCCTGCTCAAGCAGTGGAGCACGTTGAAGGTGAAGGCGCTGCCGATGGGATTCGTGAACGCCGCGGAGCAGCCGGGATTCTGGAAGGCGACCGAGGGAAGGGGGGAATTCCTGATCGTCAACCTGGTGAATGGAGGAAACGCCCCTGCGAAGATCACCCCCTGGACCATGAAATTCGCCGATGCCTATCAAAAGAGATGGGGACTGGAGCCGGAAGGGTACGGGACCTCCTCGAGCTACATGGCCGTGTATACCCTCAAGGAGGCCATCGAAAAGGCCGGCGGCATCGATTCCGACGCGGTCATCACCGCCCTGGAGAACCTGGACCTCATGGGCGTGTACGGCAGGATCAGATTCGACAAGAAGAGCCACCAGGTCATTCCCTCCCTCGATCCGGACGAGGGGGCCGTCACCAGCATCATCCAGTGGCAGGGAGGCAGGAGGGTCCAGGTGTTCCCGCCCAAGACCGCGGAAGGGAAGATCCTGCTTCCTCCGTGGATGAGGTGACGAGGTTCGGGGAGTCCACCCACCCGGTGAACCTGATCCCTGCGGAGAAGGCTCCACCGTAACACTGCGGGGTTCCCGGGCGTTTCCATGCGGCTTGGTCCATGGCACCGTCGAATGGCTGGTGCCAGCGTATCGGCATCCACCACGGGTTTGCGGATGGTGACATGGAGATCCTGCTCTACGGCATCATCAACAGCGTGACGCTCTCGCTGATGGCGCTGGGCTTCACGCTGGTGTACAGCATCAGCAGGCTTCCCAACTTCGCCCACGGGGCGCTCTATATCACGAGCGGCTACCTCGTCTGGCTCTGCGTCAATCCCCTCGGGCTGCACTATGTTCTGAGCATCCTTCTGGGGATCGCCGGCACGTCCATTCTCGGCGCGCTTCTGTACCGCCTGATCATCATCAAGATCCGCGGCATGGAGATCTCGGAAATCATCGCCACCTACGCCATGGGGCTGGCCATCATCGAGGGGCTGCGGTGGGGGGGGCTGCGGGGGTCGACCTTCACGCTCCCCTCCTTCCTTGCCGGCTCCATCACGTTGGGCGGCGTCGTCGTCGACTACCAACGGCTCTTCGTCCTGGGATTCGGAATCGCCGTGTTCGCGACGCTGAGCCTCTTCGTGAAGTTCACGAAGACCGGGCTTGCCCTGAAGGCGATCGCGCAGGACGAGCGGGCGGCGATGATGCTGGGGATCGACTCGGACAGGAACGCGCTGTTCTCCTTCGCCTTCGGGTCGGGGCTGGCCGCCTTCGCGGCGGTGCTGATCCTGCCGCTCGGAAACATCGTCGTGGAGACGGGCTACAACGTGCTGATCTATTCGATCGCGGTCAGCATCATCGGCGGCCTCGGCAGCTGGACCGGCGCGATCCTCGCGTCGTTCCTCATCGGGTTCGCACAGATCCTGACCGAGGTGTTCCTGTCCACCCAGTTCCAGATGGTCATCTCGCTGCTCGCGATCATCGTGACGCTGCTCTTGAAGCCTTCGGGCATGTTCGGGAAACAGAAGGAGCTGGACGACCGGGTATGAGCGACGGCCAGAAGCGGAAGGAGAGGATCGACCGAGGCATCAAGGTCCGGAGCGACGGGATCTACGCCATGTCCTCCCTCCGGGAGATGCTCTATCTCGCGGGCCCGCGGATCCTTCTGATCGCCGGGCTGCTGCTGTTGCCGCTGGCTCTCGGCCTTGCCCCCTACTGGAAGCGGGTGATCAACATCCTGTGCGTCTACGCGTTGCTGGCGATCTCCTTCGACTTCCTGGCCAACTGCGTGGGACTGGTCTGCCTGGGCGGCGCGATGTTCATCGGACTCGGCGGATACTTCGCCGCCGTGTTCAATGTCTACCTGCACCTGCCCGTGGTTCTGTCGATTCCCGCCGCGACGGTCGCGGGGGCGGTGGTGTCGACCCTTTTGATCCTCCCGTGTCTTTCGCTCCGTGGCGTCTACTTCGCCATCGTGACTCTCATGTACCCCCTGCTCTTCACGAGGTTGATCGAGGCGTTCAACATCCTGGGCGGCTCGAACGGCATCACCGGCCTGGACAGCTTTCCCGGCCAGAACCTCGAGAACTACAGCATCATCGGGATCCTCCTGGCGGTGCTCTTCGCCCTGCGAAGGCTGCAGAATGCGGACATCGGGCTGGTCCTGCACGCCGTGAAGGACAACGACCAGTCGGTGCGGGCGGCGGGAATCGACGTGGTCCGGATCGAGGCGCTGGCCGTCTTCATCGCTTCCGGCATCGGCTGTCTCGGCGGCGCCTACCTCGCGCATCTGTACATGTGGGCGGGTGTGTCGCTCTTCGCGCTCGATTTTTCGATCATCCCGATCGCCGCGGTGACGATCGGCGGCGGCGGATCTCTCTTCGGGGCTGTGATGGGAAGCTTCATCCTGGTTCCCCTCTCCGAGTTCCTACGGATGTTCGGGACCTTCCGGATCGTCCTGTACTGCCTGGTCCTCACCGGCTTCATCGTGTTCAAGAGCGAAGGGCTGATGTCCTATTGCACCCGGAAATATCAGCAGTTCGAGCGGTGGAAGGCCGTATGAGCATCCTCTCTGTGGAAGGTCTCGGAAAAGCGTTCGGCGGCTTGAGGGCATTGAGCTCCGTCGACTTTTCGGTCCGGCAGGGAGAGATCTTCGGGATCATCGGGCCGAACGGTTCAGGGAAGACGACCCTGGTGAACTGCATCACGGGGTTTGTCCGGCCCGACGAGGGGAAGGTGTTCTTCCGGGGGCGCGACATCACCCGCTGGCCCGCGCACCGGATCGCCAGGGTGGGGATCGCAAGGACATTCCAGCTCATGCGACCCTTCTACTCCCTGCCGGCCTACAAGAACCTCGTGATCCCGCTCTGGTCGCCCCGTGCGCGGAAGGAGGGCGGCTGGCGAGGCGGGGGAAAGCACGGGGACCGCGACACGGTGGCCGTCGACATCCTCGAGGAGATCGGCTTCGAGCGCGATTCCCGGGTCCCCTACAAGCTGGCGTCGACCCTTCCGACGGGCTACCTGAAGAGGCTGGAGCTGGCCCGCTGCCTGGCCCTGCGGCCCGAGATCATCTTCTGCGACGAGGTCTTTTCCGGGCTGAGCGCGAGCGAGATCGCGAGCTTGATTCCGCTCATCGAGAAGATGAAGATGGAGGGGATCACCCTGGTCATGATCGAGCACAGGCTGCGCGAGCTGTTCCGGGTGGCGGACCGGGTCATGGCCCTGCAGTTCGGCGAGAAGATCGCCGAGGGCCATTTCCGGGAGGTCATCGAAGACCCGCGGGTGAAAGAGGCATACCTGGGAAGCGAGAAGATGTAGCCATGCTCGAGGCGTCCGGGCTGATGGTGTACTACGAGAACATGCTGGCGCTGAGCAATGTCGGCCTCGCGGCGGAAAAGGGCTCCGTGGTCGGGGTCTTCGGTTCCAACAGCGCCGGGAAGAGCACGCTCCTGTACGTCCTTTCGGGGATCATCCTGGACATCCGGAAGAAGGAACAGATGAGGGGCGGCGAGCGGATCACGCTGTTCGGGTCCATCGCCCTCGACGGGGAGGAGATCACCGCCCTCCCGGCGCACAAGCGGGCGGCCCGGGGGATCATCCTCTGCCCGGAGCGCAGGCGCATCTTCTCGGAGAGCTCGGTCCTCGAGAACCTGCGGATCGGCTCCTACCTCGCACCGCGGAAGTACCGGAACCAGGACATCGAATACGTCTTCAGCATCTTCCCGCACCTGAAGGACCATGTGCACCGCCAGGGCGGCTTCCTGAGCGGCGGGGAACAGCAGATGCTGGCCATCGGACGGGCGCTCATGGCAAGGCCGAGGATCCTGCTGCTGGACGAGCCGCTTCTGGGGCTGAGCCCCGCCTACCAGAAGATCGTGATCGATTCGCTGCAGGAGATCCAGGCGGACCGGGGGATCACCATCGTTGTCGCGGAACAATACGCGAGGCCGGTAATCCCGGTGATCCACCGGGGCTACATCATCGAGAACGGAAACGCGATTTTGGAAGGCACGAGGGACGAGCTGATGAACAACCCGGACGTGAAGTCCGCATATTTCGGGTTGTGAGACGGATGGACAAGAGGTATCAAGGGACGACATTCGGCGGGTTCGAGGAGTCCTGCAGGAGGTATCCGGACCATACGGCGCTCGTCTACCTGGGCGAGCGGTTCCGCTATTCGGAGCTCCACGGGCTGGTGGACCGGTTTGCTTCCGGACTGCTCGCGATCGGCGTGAGACCGGAAGAACGGGTCCTGCTCTACGTGCGGAACTGCCCGCAGTGGGTCATCGCGAATTTCGCGATCAACAAGATCGGCGCCGTCGTCGTTCCGGTGTCGCCCATCTACACCTCCCACGAGCTGGAGTACATCGTACAGGATGCCGAGGTATCGACGGTCATCTGCCTCGACACGAATTACATGTATGTCCGGGAGATCCTCGGCAGGACCGACCTGAAACGGGTCATCGTGACGGGGCTTGTCGACCTCGTTCCCTTCTGGAAGCGGGCGTTCGGGCACCTGTTCGACAGGATCCCGGTCGGGAAGGTGCAGCGGAGCAGGGAGATCTTCACCTTCCGGGAGGTCCTCCGGAGGGGGAGGGCGGCCCCCCCGCTCATCGAGATCGACCCGGACGAGGATCTTGCCTACATCATGTACACCGGCGGGACGACCGGCTTCCCCAAGGGAGTCGTGGGAAACCACGCCGGAGAGGTCTCCTACATCCGGGACATGACGGACGACGTGTTCCATGACCACCTGCTGGAGGGGGGGAGCACGATCCTCATGGTGACCCCCCTCTTCCACATCATGGCGAAGGGGTTCGCGATCGCAACGGCGTTCGACAAGGGGAACACGCTCGTCCTGATGCCATTCCCCGAGCCTGATGCCATCCTCGACGCGATTCAGAGATTCGCGGTGGACTGGATGCTGGGCGTGCCGGCCCTCTACCGGAACCTGCTGGAGAGCGACCGGATCGACCTGTACGCGCTGGACTCCCTCCGGTACTGCTTCAGTGGCGGCGACGTGCTGCCGGCGGAAGTGATGAACAGCTGGGAGCAGCGCTGCGGCGTCCCCATCTATCAGGTCTACGGATCGACGGAAGTGGGCCACGTGACGTACAGTCCCCTGGACAGGAGGCCGTCTCCCAAAACGGTGGGCAAGCCGCTCCGGTCGCGGAAATGCATCGTCATCGACCCCGAAACGGAGGAGCCGCTTCCGCAGGGCGACGTGGGTGAACTCGCGGTCACCTCCGAGCACATCGTGAAGCGCTACTGGAACAAGCCCGAGGAGACGGAACGGTCCTACAGGACGATCGGGGGCGAGACCTTCTACCGGACAGGCGACCTGGTGCGGTTCACCGGCGAAGGCGAGATCGAGTTCGTCGAGCGTTCCGCCGATATCATCAAATACAAGGGATACCGGATCTCCGCCTCCGAGATCGAGGCGGTGCTCCAGGACCATCCCACCGTCGTCGGAGCCTGCGCCGTCGGGGTGCCCGACGATGTGAGCGGCGAGCGGATCAAGGCCATCGTGGTGTTGAAGCAGGATGCCAAGGGGGTCGGAAGCGCCGATCTCATCCGGTGGTGCCGGCGCAGCCTGGCTTCCTACAAGGTGCCCAGCTATATCGAATTCCGGGACATGCTCCCCAAATCGAAGGTCGGAAAGCTGCTCCGGAGGGAAATCCGCGAGGAGGAGAGAAGGAAGACCCGGCAGCCGTGACCGCGGCACGGCACCATGCCTTTCGGAAAAGGAAGATTCCAGCTGCTGGAGGCTTGCAATGCGCGAAGCGTATCTTTGTGATGCCGTACGGACCCCGATCGGCAGGTATGGGGGGAGCCTGTCCGGAGTGCGGACGGACGACTTGGCCGCGCATCCGATCCAGGCGCTGATGCGGCGCAATGCCGCCGTCGACTGGAGCCGGGTGGACGACGTGATGTACGGCTGCGCCAACCAGGCCGGGGAGGACAACCGCAACGTCGCCCGGATGGCGGGGCTACTGGCCGGTCTCCCCGTGGAGGTGCCGGGGGTGACCTTCAACCGCCTCTGCGGCTCCGGGATGGACGCGGTGGGAGCCGCCTCCCGGGCGATCCGCACGGGAGAGGCGGACCTGATCGTGGCCGGGGGGGTGGAGAGCATGTCGCGCGCCCCCTTCGTGATGAGCAAGGGGGCCGCCCCCTTCGACCGCAACGTCGAGATGCACGACACCACCATCGGCTGGCGCTTCGTGAACCTTATATTGAAAGACCAGTACGGGATCGAGTCGATGGGGGAGACCGCGGAGAACGTGGCCGGGCAGTACCGGATCTCGCGCGGGGACCAGGATGCCTACGCCTTCTCCAGCCAGCAGCGGGCCGCCAGGGCCATGTCGGAGGGACGGCTCGCGGAGGAGATCGAGCCGGTCGTCCTTCCGCAGCGCAAGGGGGACGCCGTGGTCGTGGACCGGGACGAGCACCCCCGGCCCGACACCACGCTGGAGGCGCTGGCGCGGCTGAAGCCGGCCTTCCGTGCGAACGGGACGGTGACCGCGGGGACCTCCTCGGGGGTGAACGACGGGGCCTGCGCCCTGCTGGTCGCCTCGGAGAGGGGGGCGAAGGAGCACGGCCTGACGCCCTGGGCCCGGATCGTCTCCGTGGCGGTCGCCGGGGTGCCTCCGCGGATCATGGGGATCGGGCCGGTACCGGCCTCCCGGAAGGCATTGGCGCTCGCCGGCCTCACGCTGGAGCGGATGGAGGTCGTCGAGATGAACGAGGCATTCGCCGCGCAGGTGCTCGCCGGGATGCGGGAGCTGGGCCTTCCCGACGACGCGCCCCACGTGAACCCCAACGGTGGGGCCATCGCCCTGGGGCACCCGCTGGGAATGAGCGGCGCCCGGTTGGTCGCCACCGCCCTCTACCAACTGCGGCGGACCGGGGGCCGCTACGCCCTCTGCACCATGTGCATCGGCGTGGGGCAGGGGATCGCGATGATCCTGGAGCGGGTCTGACCCGCCCCGCTCCGGAAGGACCGGTCGGGCCGGTTTACCGGAAGGCGGAGATCCCGGTGATCTGCTCCCCGATGATCAGGGTGTGCATGTCGTCGGTCCCCTCGTAGGTGGAGACCGATTCCAGGTTGTTCGCGTGCCGCATGATCGGGTACTCGCCCATGATGCCGTTCGCCCCGAGGATGGTGCGCGCGGTGCGGGCCGCCTCGAGCGCGATCCGGACGTTGTTCATCTTCGCCATGGAGACCTGGGCGAAGGTGCAGGTTCCCTGGTCCTTGCGCCGTCCCAGGTACAACGCGAGCAGCTGCCCCTTGGTGATCTCTGTGACCATCTCCGCGAGTTTGCGCTGTTGCAGCTGGAAGGAGGCGATCGGCTTGTCGAACTGGATCCGGTCCTTGGCGTACTCGAGGGCGGTCTGGTAGCAGGCGTCGGCGGCCCCCAGCGCCCCCCAGGCGATCCCGTAGCGCGCCTGGGTCAGGCAGCTCAAGGGGCCTTTCAGCCCCTTCGCCTTCGGCAGCAGGCTCCTCTCCTCGTCGACGAGGACGTCCTCGAGGATCAGTTCCGAGGTCACCGAGGCGCGCAGGCTCCACTTCCCCTTCATCTGCGGGGCGGTGAAGCCGGGAGTGCCTTTCTCCACCAGGAAGCCTCGGATCCCGTCGCCGGTCTTCGCCCAGACCACGGCCACGTCGGCGATGCTCCCGTTCGTGATCCACATCTTCGAGCCGTTGATCCGCCACCGGCCGTCCTTCTCCCGCACTGCGTGGGTTCGCATCCCGCCGGGGTTGGAGCCGAAATCGGGCTCGGTAAGCCCGAAGCAGCCGATCGCCTCGCCGGTCGCCATTTTCGGGAGCCAGAAGTCCTTCTGCGCCTCGCTTCCGTAGGCGTGGATCGGATACATGACCAGCGACCCCTGGACGGAGGCGAAGCTGCGCAGGCCGGAGTCGCCGCGCTCGAGCTCGTACATCAGCAATCCGTAGCCCACGTTGGAGATTTCGGAGCAGCCGTACTTCTCGGGAAGGGTGGGGCCGAAGAACCCCAGCTCCCCCATCGGCCGGATCAGGTGCCCGGGGAAGGTCTCCTCCTGGGCGTGACGGTCGATGATCGGCAGCACTTCCTCGTTCACGAAGTGCCGGGCGGTCTCCCGCACCAGCTTCTCCTCCGGGGTCAGCAGCTCCTGGAAGCCCATGTAGTCGGTCAGCTCGGTGGTCGCGGCCATGCCGGTCTCCTTTCGGCTCTACACTGCGGGAATCGGCACCGCGCCGGTGCCCGGGATCCTCATCCGTGCAACGCCTTCGCCAGGCGGCCCTGCTCCTGCAGTTTCCGGTGGCGGAACGCCCCCCACAAGGCGGCGCCGATGGCGCCGGCATACAGGGAGTCGGGATGGGTCGCCGCCCGGGTGCTCATCCCCTGCCGCTCCATCCCGTCCTGCAGCGCCTGAAAGAGGCCGGTGTCGAGCGCCAGCCCCCCGGTCATCATCACGACCCCGTCCCGGACGTCGATCGACTTGAGCAGCTTGGTCAGCCGCTCGGCCATCGACTCGTGGATGCCGCGGAGGATGTCGCTCGGGGCGATCGAGCGGGACACCATGTTGATGACGTCGGTTTCGGCCAGCACCGCGCAGATGCTGCTGACCGGCTCCGGCTTCGTGGATTTCCGGGAGAGGGGGCCGATCTCGTCCTGGGCGATCCCGAGATAGCGGGAGATGTTCTCCAGGAACTGGCCGGAGCCGGAGGCGCACTGGCTGGTCATCCGGTAGTTCAGCACCTTCCCCCGGCCGTCGATCCGGATGGCGCGTCCGTTCAGGGCCCCGATGTCGAGCACCGCGCGGGCGTCGGGGTTCAGGTAGAGGGCGCCGCGGGCATGGGTGGTCATGGAGTAGAAGTGCCCGGTGGCCCCCCGGTAGCTCTCCCCCTCGCCGGTGGTGGCGATGTAGTCGATCCCGTCCCGGGAGAGGCCGGCCTCCGCAAGCACCGACTGCAGCGACTCCCCGACGAGCTGGAAGGCCTCGCGCTGCCGTATCCTCGCGTCCCAGCGGGCGAGCCACTCGCTCTGTTCGCCGTTCACGCGGAACAGCGCGGTCTTGATGACTCCCGAACCGACGTCGACGCCGATGGTCAGGCTCATGCGCGTGCTCCCCGTGTGCCCCCGGGGACCGCGCGGCGGGCGAAGGCCGCCCCGCCGAGGGCGCCGGTGTAGATCGAATCGGGGCTGATGTTGATCGTGATCTCCCCGTAGTTCTCCCGGACCAGCTGCCGCAGCTCCTTGACCGCCGCCTCGTTCTTGGCGACGCCGCCGGTGAAGGTGAACTCGTTCGTCACCCCGCCGGAGCGGGAGAGGATCGACATGGCCCGCAGGATGATCGCCCGGTGCAGCCCGGCCAGGATGTCGGCGCGGGCCTCCCCCAGGGCGAGCCGGTCGCGCAGTTCGGCGCCGGCGAACACGGTGCAGGTGGAGTTGATCCGGATCGACCGGGTCGCCTCCATGGCGATGGGACCCAGCTCGTGGAGCCCGATCTTCATCTCGTCGGCGATGTAGCCCAGGTAGCGCCCGCAGCCGGCGGCGCAGCGGTCGTTCATCTGAAAGCTGGTGACGATGCCGTTCCCGTCCACCTGGATCCCCTTGGTGTCCTGCCCGCCGATGTCGAGCACCGTGCGGGTCCCGGGGAACATCATGTGCGCCCCGAGGCCGTGGCAGAGGATCTCCGAGCGGATATGCTCCTTGGGAAAGGGGAGCCGGACCCGGCCGTAGCCGGTGCCGACCACGAAGGTCTCCTCGAGGCCGACGGAAAGCGACTGCTCGAGGGCGGTGCGGGCCTCCTCATGGCGGACCCCCGCTCGGTCCGGTTCCTGGAAGGTGCGCGCGAGGGCCTGCGCCATCTGTCCGGCGATGGTGTCGTCCGACGGGATGGTCCTCTCCACGTCGAGGATCGACTTGTCGTAGATGTTCAGCAGGGTCTCGAAGCCGACTCCAGAATCCCGGCCCACCGGCTCGGCGAGGCTCATGAAGCGGGACCCGGCGATGTCGCGGAAGAAGTCGGATTTCCGGGCGGCCCCCGGCGCGTAGATCGCCGGCGCCTCCTCCAGGAGCCGCCGGAACACCGAGGCCAGCGCATCCCGGAGCGCCCCCTTCCGGTCCCGGAAGCGGGGGTCCCCGAGATGGAGCTCGCAGCTCTCCTCCAGCTGCCGCAGCCCGGAGAGGAACTGCTCCAGCCGGAAGCTGCGCTCCAGGACCTCCAGCAGCCGCTCGCCCCCCCGGCCGTTGCCCACGGCCTGGCGGAACAGGGTGAACCGGGCGCCGATCTTGGCCTCCTGCTTGGAGACCGTGGCGGCGACGTCGTAGTTGGAGCGGGAGTTCGTGATCCCGCGGCCCAGAACCAACTGGTTCTCGTCCATGAGCAACGCCTTGGTGGTGGTCGATCCCAGGTCGATTCCGATGAAGGTGCGCATGGCGGTGCCCCTACGCCCCGGCTTTCGCGGAGCCGCCGGCCCGCCGCTTCTGGTCGATCATCTGGAAGTAGCTCTCCAGCCGGTTCTTCACGTTGGCCGCCGAGAAGTAGCGCGGGTCCACCAGGTCGGTCTCGATGAAGGCCGCCGGTTTTCCGGTCCGCCTCTCGATCTCGCGCATCATGACCAGCTGCCCTGCGGAGAAGCTGTTGCAGCTCTTGATCGAGTTGATCAGCAGGCCGTCGGCGTCGTACTCCAGGACGTTCCGCGAGAGCATGTCGACCCGGACCGGGAGGTTGCGGTTCGTGTAGACCCCGAGGCAGTAGTCGGCAAGGCTCTCCAGCGGATGGTCCGGGTCGTGCCGGAACCCGTCGTAGTCGTAGACGCCGCCGACCTTCGTGTAGGAGCTGGCGACGACCACGGCCCCCGCCTCGTAAAACATCTTCCAGAAGTCGCGGAAGGAGGTCCAGTTCGGCGGCCCCTCGACCACCAGCCGGTAGTTCTCCTCCGGCATGTCCCCCTCGGGGGTCTGGGCGCACAGCCCCAGCGCGATCCGCTCCCCGATCTCCTCCCGGAGCATCCGGTAGTATTCGATCGCCTCGTCGGTGCCCCGGAAGGCGGTGAAGATCGGCCCCATGTAGTAGACGCCGCCGAAGTAGCAGTCGATGGGGGAGGGCTTCCGCTTGGCCTGCTCCAGCATCCAGACCAGGTCGTCCTCGGCCGCGGCCGACTTGCGCAGGTACCCGCGCAGCCGGTCGATGTCGAAGCGGATCCCCGACACCCGCTCCAGCAGCGGGATCACCTCCTGCCGGAGTTGCGAGACGATGTAGTCCCGCATGTTCTTCGTCGGCTTCCCGTCGGCGGCGTAGGGGACATGGAGCATCACCGTGGGACATTGGTACTGCTCGCGGAGCAGCTCGAACCACTTCATGAAGGTGAAGCAGCCGGTGTAGGAGAGGAGCAGCAGGTCCGGGTCGGGAAACGGCTTCCCGTTGGGGGCGATGTTCCCCTTGGCCATCATGCCGATGTCCGCCTTCACGTAGGTGCAGACGTCCTCGGAGTGCCCGGCCCGCTCCGCCTCCAGGATCATGTCGCCCGACTTCTTCCGCATGGCGTTCTGGATGGCGTTGATCTCCGGAAGGTTGTTCACGATGTCGAAGCACAGGAGCAGCTCGTTCAGGTTGCCCGGGACGAAGGTCGAGCAGACCTTGTGCTCCCCGGAGGTGATCTTGTCGTAGTTGCGGCTGATCATCTCCTTCTGGATCCTCTGCGACGAGGACTTGACGACTTTCTTTTGGCTCATGACGCGCTCCACAGCTTGATGGAATCGGCGAAGGTCCCGGCCTGCTCCCGGATCGGCTGCATCTGGCCCGAGTTCTCGGCGTACTGCATCGTGATGTAGGGGATCTTCCGGGCTTCGAGGCGGCTGACCAGCATCGGCTGGTCGAGCAGCGCCGGGTCGCAGAAGCTGGGCGCCGCGAAGATCACGCCGTCGGCCTGCAGGGTGCGGATCGACTCGAGCAGCGACCGTCCCTTCTCCGTCCTCTCGACCTCGTACTTCGCCGCCGTCTGGGCGGACTGGTGCAGGAAGGCGCGGGCCAGGTTCTCGACGGGGTCCCCCGCCGCGGGGACCTCCCCCAGGAGCCACCGGTGGACCAGGAGGAGATCGTCGTCCACGATGTAGCAGCCGGCCATCTCCAGCGACTTGATCAGGTTGAGCGGCGGTTGCTCGCAGAAGGTGCCGACCAGGATCACCCGGCAGTTGTCGCGCATCGGCCGGTCCTCCGCCTCCGCGGCGGCCAGGTAGTCCCGCATCAGGAGGGTATGCTCCTCCGGGGGAAGCACCATCCCCGCCCGCATCAGCAGGTAGACCTCGGCGGAAGGGGCCTTCCAGGGGCAGGCGGCCCGGAACGCGTAGACCCGGTTCACCCAGAGGCGGTTCTCGTTGTAGACCGCGATCGAGCGGCGGATCTCCTCGTCCGCGATCTCCCGGCCGGCGAGCTTCGCGAGCCCGTCCCGCATCTCCCGCAGCTCGTTGGCGTAGAAGCGTCCGCCGACCTCGTCCCGGAAATTCTGCGGGGCGTCGAAGTAGCGGACAACCTTGTCCTGGAAGAGGAGCTGCCAGATGCCGCTCAGGTTCCGGATGACGTCGCAGATGGAGGGGAAGAGCATGCCGTCGACGAAGTCCAGCCTTCCGGTGACCGCCAGCTCGACGGTCGAGCGGGGGATCCGGCAGATGTAGCTCTGGTAGTAGGCGTCGCCGTGGATCACCTCCATGTCGGCGCCCCCCCCGAGGATTCCCAGCGGCAGCATGCCGGCGGCGTGGACGATCTCGCGCGGGACGTAGACCGGCATGTACCCGATCACCTTGCGGCCGGGGCGGGCCTCCTTCCATTCGCGCGCCCGGGCGAAGCTCAGGTCGTCGAAGAGCTCCTGGCAGAACGACACGATTTCCTGGACCGTCCTGGGGGTCGAGGGAGGGTTCATCTTACCGCTTCGCTCCCGGCATCAGGCTCTCCACCAGCTCCTCGGTCCAGGGGATCCCCCTGGCCAGCCCCTGGCGCAGTTTGACGAAGTCGATCTCGCGCCCCGTCTCCCGGGTCCCCTCGTTGAAGGCGCGAAAACCCGCGCGGGCCTCGTTCATCATGTTCAGCGCCAGCCAGGCGCGGGAGTTCTCCTTGTTGGCGTTCCAGGCGTCAAGCTTCGGCTTGCGCAGCTCCTCCAGGCTCTTGGTCAGGCACTCGGGGAAGGTCTCGATCAGTTTCGCGCACAGCTCCTCGACCTTCTGGTCGAGCAGCGAGAGGTCGGTCTCGCCCGCCTTGATCCGGGCAAGCCCTTCCTTGTAGTCCGCGCCGCTCCGGAACTCCCCGTGCACGATCCGGCCGTACTCGTCGAGCATCCGGTCGGTGATCACGGTCGGGTTCGGGACGAACCGGCCGTCCACCTTCAGGGCGGGGACCAGGTCGGTGACGATGCCGAGGCGGGCCGCCTTGTGCGCCGAAAACGGCTCGCACAGGGTCCCGGAGACCATCGCCTGCTCGCAGCCGATCATGACCGGGAGAAAGTCGGTGGCGCCGCCGATCGCCGCAGAGCCGTGCTTCGGGCCGGCCTGGCCGAAATTGGCCAGGTCCTGTGCGACGGTGAAGTCGCAGGCCATGCCGATCTCCTGCCCGCCGCCGATCCGCATCCCGTTGACCCGGCAGATCACCGGTTTGTCGCAGGCGAGGATCGCCGAAACCATGTCGTTGAACAACCGCATGTACTGGCGGTACTCCTGCGGGTTGCCGGCGTAGTACTCGGCGTACTCCTTGGTGTTGCCGCCGGTGCAGAAGGCCCTGTCGCCGGTTCCGGTGAAGACCACGGCGTTCACCTCGCGGTCGACCGAGGCGCGCCGGAAGGCCAGGATCAGCGCCTTGACCATGTCCGTGGTGTAGGAGTTGTATTGCTTCGGGTTGTTCAGGACGATCCAGGCGTTTACGAGCCCCTCCGCCGCCGAGCCGTCGCGGCGTCTGGCCGGCCGCTTCTCGTAGCGGACCATGCCGTCGCAGAGACTTTCCACCTCCCTGTCGATCAGGTTGTGGTCGACCAGTTTGGACGGCGCGGTCCTGGCGATGATCTCGTCTGTGGTGGCCATGGCTCCTCCTCTCCTCCCGGAAGGTTCACCTGTCGGTGTGCGCGGCCCCGCGGCGCCGAACGGCATGCGGCAGGAACCTGCGAGGGCTATACATGCAATCAGGTACCACAATACCATTTAAGGTGTCAAGGAACAATTTTCCCCCGGCGGTAGCCGGCCGGAAGGACCCGGGCCGGGCTACCGGATCTCCCGGGCGAGAACCAGCCGCTGGGACTGCACGAACCCGCGCGCATGGAGGAATCTCTGCAGGGTGAAGTTCTCCTGCGACAGCTGGACCAGCACCGTTTCGACCTGGAGGGTGGACAGGTTCAGCAGCAGCTGGGAGAGCAGGGCATGCCCGATCCCGGAGCCCCCGAAGGCGGGGTGGACGCCGATCGTGTCGATCACCGCAGAGGTCTCGACCTGACCGAATTCCCCGAAGTCGACCCGCGCCATGATGAACCCGTTGACGATCCCGTCCTCCTCGGCCACCAGGGAGACCCGGATTCCGGACTCGACCAGCACCTCCCGGAACTTCGCCGCGTAGTAGGCGGAGCGGTCGAATCCTGTGAGCTTCCGGTCGATCCGGACGACGGCCGCCAGATCCTCCTCCCGGAGGGAGCGGACCGGGAGCCGGTCCCGGGCCAGCGTCCCGAACCCGATCTCCTCGCCCCGGCCGCGGCCCCGTTCCCTTCCTTCAGGCTTCAGCGGCTTCACCTCGGCGACCTCCTCCTCGAGAGGGGTGGTGCCCCGTTCGATGATCTGGAAGGGGGCCAGCAAAAACCCCGTGGAGGCGAAGAACCGGACCATCCCCTGGTTCGCCCAGGCGACCTGCGTTCTCAGGGTGCCGATCCGCTTCGCGCCCAGCTGCCGTTCGATGTCGGCGATCACCGCCTTCCCGATCCCCTGTCCCCGGAAATCCGGGTCGACGCCGAGGACGTCGAGAACGGCCGCCGTGCCCCGGATTCCGAACTCCCCCTCCTGCACACGGGCGAAGCCGTACCCCGCCAGCGTTTTCCCGTCCACCGCCGCACAGGTGACGAAGGCGTCCGGCATCGCCTCCGCGACGGCGAACCGTCTCTCCAGGAATCCCCTCCGCGAACGGCCGGCGATCCCGCTTTCCAGCGCTGCGACCCGGTCCGAATCCTCCCGCCGCAGCGGGCGAAGCACAAGGGCGGACATCCGCTCACCTCCCTTCCTGCGTATCCCCATTGTACCCGGATTTCGATGCGGCGGGCCGGACGGCCGTTATGGTACTGTATGCCGAGCGCGCCCCGCGCGGGGGGCCGATCCCGTTCGCCCGAAGGAGGAGGAATGAGCGGATTCCTGAATCTGAAAGGCCGCGTCGCGGTGGTGACCGGCGGCGCCCGGGGGATCGGGCTGGCGATCACCCGCGCCCTGACCGCTCAGGGCGTCGTCGTGCACGTCTTCGACGTGGCCCCGGGCGAGGGGGGGGAGGATCCCTCCTTCCGGTTCCACAAGGTGGATATCGCCGATTCGGCCGCCGTGGCCGCCGCGGTCGCGACGCTGCCTCCGGAGGTGTCTCTGCTGGTCAACAACGCCGGCATCACCCGGGACCGCAGCGCGGCGAACATGACCGACGAGGAGTGGCAGTCTGTGATCGCGGTGAACCTGACCGGCGCCTTCCACATGGCGCGCGCCCTGGCACCCTCGATGCGGAAGGCCGGGTACGGGCGGATCGTGAACATCACCTCCATCAACGGGATCCGCGGCAAGTTCGGCCAGGCGAACTATTGCGCCTCCAAGGCGGGGCTGATCGGCCTGACCAAGACGCTGGCGCGGGAGCTGGGACCCAGGGGGGTCACGGTGAACGCCGTCGCGCCGGGGATGGTCATGACCGAGATGACGCAGGCGCTCGCCGGGGAGGTGATCGCGAAGGCCCGGGACGAGAGCGTGCTGCCGGAGCTGACCCGGCCCGAGGATGTCGCCAACGCCGTGCTCTTCCTGCTCTCCGACGCGGCCCGCATGATCACCGGCGAGGTGATCCGGGTCGACGCCGGGCAGTATATCTGAACGTGGCCGGCGGCCTGCACGGCTCGGGGTGCCGCGGATGACGCCCCCACCGGCGGAAAGGGACTCCCCCGCGCCGCGGATCGATTTCCACGTGCACCTGTCGGTCTACACGCACCACCGCGAGTGGGTGACCGAGTGGATGAAGCGGTCGCACCCCGCGGGGTACGAGGACTATATCGCCCGCCATGCCGACCCGGGCGCCTTCGAGGAACTGCTGTCGGCCGAAGGGGTCGACCATGCCTGCGTGCTGGCGGAGCTCTCCCCCGTCACCACGGGAATCTGCACGAACGAGCAGGTGCGCGATTTCTGCAGGGGGAGGACGCGGCTGATCCCCTTCTGCGACATCAATCCCCACCTGCACACCGACCTGGGGGAGGAGCTGCGCCGGAAGGTCGAGGGGGAGGGGTTCCGGGGGGCGAAGCTCTACCCCACCTACCAGCACTACTATCCCAACGACCCGAGGATCTATCCGCTGTACCAGGCGGCCCAGGAGCTCGGGATCCCGGTCCTGTTCCACACCGGCTCGTCGGTGTTTCGGGGCTCCCGGATGAAGTACGGAGACCCGCTCTACCTGGACGACCTGGCCGTCGATTTCCCCCGGCTGAACCTGGTGATCGGCCACGGCGGCAGAGGGTTCTGGTACGACCGGGCGCAGTTCCTCTCGAAACACCACGCCAACGTCTACCTGGAGATTTCCGGCCTTCCGCCGGCCCGGCTGATGACCTACTTCCCGGAGCTACCCCGGATCACCGACAAGGTGATCTTCGGCAGCGACTGGCCGGGGATCCCCTGGATCCGGCGGAACATGGAGGCGGTCGGAAAGCTGCCGCTGCCGGCGGAGGGGGTCGACAGGATTCTCGGCGGGAACGCGGCCCGGCTCCTGCGTTTGTAGCGGCGGTCATGGGCTCCGGGACGGTTCAGCGCCCGGGTTTGCCCCCGGCGGCCGCTTCCGTTCGCTGGCGGGTGCTGTTCAGCGCCGTCCGCAGGGTGATGGTGCCCAGGACCGCCTTGGTCAGCTCGTCGATCTCGAGGGTGATGCGCTGCAGTTCCGCCACGATCGGATTGTCCGTCGGGCTCCAGTGGTTGGGCAGGTCGAGATCCGATTCGAGCGTTTCGAACAGCTGGATGACGTCCAGCAGCGTCGTCCGGCTGACATTCCCGGAAAACCGGTACCCGCCGCCGACCCCCCGCACCGCCTGGACCAGCCCCGCGTGCGCCAGGGTCCCCATCACCTTCGCGAGGTGGTGCGAGGAGATGCCGTACTTGTCGGCGATGTCGGTGGTCGAGAGCTGCCGTCGGGAATCGCCGGCCAGTTCGAGCACGGCGAAGAGGGCGAACAGGCTGCTCTTTTTCAGCCTCACCGGAAACCCCCGCTGCAGGTCAATCGATCTCCTTCTCGAGCTCGACATACCGGCCGGTGCGCAGATCCTGGCTCCGGAAGAAGGAGAGCATTTCCTTGTTGTTCCGGTCCACCATCGTCCGGACCGTGGTGACGTCGGCCTGCCGGAGCCGCCTGCAGATTTCCTCGAACATCCCCCGGGCGATCCCCCTCCCGCGCATCTTCGGGGACACGCCCAGCGCGAACACCCATCCACATGGGGGCGACCCGAACTCCCATGCGCGGACTTCGCCGGTGATGAACCCGACGACCCTGTCGCCGGTTTCCGCGACCAGGAACACCCGGTCCTTTCTCCCGACGGCCACGTAGTGGTCGAAAATCCCTCGCCAATAGGCCGGTTTCTCCTCCTCGGACCCCACCTCGTCCAGCGCGATGATGGCCTCGAGGTCGGATGAGACGGCGTTTCGTATGAGGATCTGCTCGTTCATTTCACCCCTTGCCGTAGGTGACCGGTGTTGATCAATTTGGTACCTTAATACCACAATTAGGAAAATTAGCAAGCGATTTCCGGCCGGAGAGATTCCGCTCCCATCGTGCGGGCGATATCCGCTATGGACTCCGACCGGATTCCTGTATTAGTATACGCATGGGTCGAACCGGGGGGGGCGGGTCGACGGTCCCTGGTGATCGTTATCGGGCAGTGCTCCCTCCGTGAATATTTTTTCGTAAAACGGCGTATCACATTGCGTTGACAGACAAATGGCATTGTGGTACTTTTTTGCGAAATATCCGGGGCCGGTTGGGGGGTGGGGCTCCGGCTGTTTTCTCACGGGGGGAAACAGCTTAGCCTTTTGTAATTGAAGGATTTTCAAGGAGTCGACGGGAAACGGCGGCTTCGCACCGTTGCCGTCGTCCAATTCCGAACATCGGAAGGAGGAGGAGATGAAGGGAAAGAAACGGATGGTGTTGGGGATCCTGATGGCGCTCCTGCTGGCCGGAACCGTGGTCCAGGCGGCGGAGCCGATCCGCGTGGGGGCGATCCTCGCGGTGACCGGACCGGCCTCGTTTCTCGGAGGGCCCGAGGCGAGGACTCTCGAAATGCTCGCCGAGGAGGTCAACGCCAAGGGAGGGATCAACGGGCACAAGGTCGAGCTGTTCATCATGGATTCGGGGGCGAGTCCCGAGAAGGCGGTCTCCTTCGCCAAGCAGCTGATCGAGGAGAAGAAGGTGCTGGCGATCCTGGGACCCTCCACGAGCGGGGAGACGATGCAGATCAAGGGGATCGCCGAGGGGGGGAAGACGATCCTCCTCTCCTGCGCGGCGGCCGAGGTGATCGTGAACCCGGTGGCGAAGTGGGTCTTCAAGACCCCGCAGAAGGACAGCGATGCCATCCAGGCGATCTTCAACCAGATGAAGAGGATGAAGATCTCCAAGATCGGCGTCCTGTCGGGCAACGACGGCTTCGGCAGCGCAGGGAAGGGGCAGATCGAAAAGCTGGCTCCGGAGAACGGCATCACGATCGTGGCCAACGAGGTCTACGACAAGGCCTCCACCGACCTGACGGCCGAGGTGACCAAGCTCAAGGCGGCCAACGTCGAGGCGATCGTGAACTGGTCAATCGTTCCGGCCCAGTCGATCGTGATCAAGAACGCCCGCCAGATCGGATTCGCGGGGCCCATCTTCCAGAGCCACGGATTCGGGAACATCAAGTATGTGGCGGCCGCCGGGGCGGCCGCGGAGGGGGTCATCTTCCCCGCCGGCCGGCTGCTCGTCGCGGAGGTCCTTCCGGATTCCAATCCACAGAAAGCGGTCCTCATGAAGTACAAGAACGACTACGAGAAGAAGTACAAGGAGGATGCCAGCACCTTCGGAGGGCATGGCTATGACGCCTTCATGATCCTCGCGAAGGCGATCGAGAAGGCGGGCAGCACCGACAAGGAGAAGGTGCGCGACGCGATCGAGACGATGCGGGGGTTCATCGGCACCGGCGGCGTCTTCAACTTCTCGGCGCAGGACCACAACGGCCTCGGGATCGACGCGTTCGAACTGCTCACCGTGAAGGACGGGAAGTTCGCACTGTACGGGAAGTAGGAAGGGCGGATCGGCAGGAAACTTTACCGCGGGAGTATCCGCGCACGCCGCGGATACTCCCGTTTTGTTGACGGGGCGCGATGAACCTCGAGCTGTTCCTGCAATACGTGGTCGCCGGAGTCACCTACGGAACGATCTACGGGATCGTCGCCATCGGGTTCAACATCATCTACAACACGACGGGGATCATCAACTTCGCCCAGGGGGAGTTCGTCATGCTCGGCGGGATGACCGCCGTGACCCTCTCCCGGGTGCTCCCGCTCCCCGCGGCGATCCTGGGGGCCGTGCTCGTCACCACGGCGGTCGGCGCCCTCATCGAGATCCTGTTCATCCGCTGGCTCCACCGTCCCTCGGTGCTGCGGATGATCGTCATCACGATCGGGCTTTCGATCCTGATCCGGGAAGCGGCGCTTCACATCTGGGGGGAGAGCGTTCGGGCCCTTCCCTACTTCACCGGGACGTCGGTGACCTCGATCCGGCTGGGCGGGGTGTACATCTCTCCGCAGGTGCTCTGGGTGGTCGGCATCGGCGCGGTCGTGGTGGCGATCCTGGGAGGCTTCTTCCGGTACACCCTGCTGGGGATGCAGATGCGGGCCTGCGCCGCGAACCGGGACGCCGCGCGGCTGTGCGGCATCAGCGCGAAGAACATGGTGACCTTCTCGTTCATGCTCAGCGCCGCGATCGGGGCGCTCGGAGGGTGCATCGTCTCCCCGATCACCTACGTGTCGTATGACAGCGGGGTGCCGCTGGCGATCAAGGGGTTCACGGTCGCGATCCTCGGGGGGCTGGGAAACAGCCTGGCCTCCGCCGGCGCGGGGATGCTGCTCGGGATTCTCGAGTCCTTCAGCATCTCGGTGCTCCCGGCGGCCTACAAGGACGTGATCTCGGTCGCCATCCTGCTCGTCATCCTGTTCGTCCGGCCCAGCGGACTGTTCGGGAGCACCGAAGTGGCCCGCCTGAAGGAGTTCTGATGAGGAAACAGGGGCTCCAGATCGCGGGGTGCGCCGCGGTGGTCGGAGCGATCCAGCTGGCGGCCTCCCTGACCGGGAACGTGTACCACCTGACCCAGTTGACGATGTCCGCCTACTACACGCTGGTCGTGCTCGGTCTCTGCATCGTCACCGGGTATGCCGGGCAGATCTCGATCGGGCACGCCGGCTTCTTCGCGATCGGGGGGTATCTCTCCGCGCTGCTGACCACCCACAACCTTTCGGCCTACAAGGGACCCGTCGTCTCGGGGCTGGCCGCATTGGGGATTCTCACGCGCCGCCCCGACCTCTACGGGGGGGAGCTGCTCACGGTCCATCCCTGGCCCGCGTGCATTTTCGCGGTGCTCAGCGCCATCGCCGTCGCCTATGCCATCGGGGGGCCGGTCCTCAAGCTGAAGGGGCACTACCTCGCAATGGCCACGCTGGGGTTCGGCATCATCGTCTACCGGATCGTTCTCGGGACCGAGCTGGTCGGCTCGGCGGACGGGATCTACGACGTCCCGGCCTTTCCCCTGCTTCCGGGGATCTCGGTGTCCGGGAAATCCTCCCTCCGGGTGATGAATTATTATGTCGCCTGGGGATTCGTGATCCTGGGGATGGTCTTCCTGCTGAACCTCGTCCGCTCCCGCGTGGGAAGGGCGCTCGCCTCGATCCACGGCGCGGAGGATGCCGCCGAGGCGATGGGGATTCCCACGGCGCGGTACAAGCTGAAGATCTTCGTGGTCAGCGCCGCCTTCGCGGCGGTGGCGGGGGTTCTCCTGACCCACTACAACGGCGGGATCGGCCCCTCGGAATCCTCGGTCATGAAGTCGGTGCGCTACCTGGCGATCGTCGCCATCGGGGGGATGGCGAACCTCTGGGGGGCGCTCTCCATGAGCCTGGTGCTGAACTACCTCTCCCTCCGGGGCTATTTCGGGACGTACGACGACGCCGTCTTCGGAGTCATTCTGATCCTGATCATGCTCTTCGCGCCGGACGGGCTCCTCCGGAGGGGGATGGTCGACGACCTCCGGGGGCTCTTCCAGCGAGCCGGTACCGGGGAGGGCGCCTCCTGATGCTGCTGTCGGTCCGGGGAGTGAGCAAGAACTTCGGGGGAGTCCAGGCGGTCGACGACGTCTCCTTCGACGTCCCCGGCGGGGCGATCAAGGCGCTCATCGGCCCGAACGGGGCGGGGAAGACGACCCTCTTCAACCTGGTCTCCGGGTTCCTTCCCCCGCAGCAGGGGTCGATCGTCTTCGACGGCGAGGAGATGCGCGGGCTTCCGCCCCACCGGATCGCCGCCCGGGGGATGACCCGGACCTTCCAGCAGATCCGGCTCTTCCCGAAGATGAGCGTCCTGGAGACGGTAATGGTCGGCGCCCACGTCCACAGCCGGGGGGAGTTCCTCGCCGGCATGCTCCACCTTCCGTTCACCCGGAAGGAGGAGCGCAGGGTAAGGGAGGAGTGCCGGGAGATCCTCGGGCTGCTCGGGATCGACAAGGTGGCCGACGACGAGGCGACCAGCCTCCCCTACGGGCTGCAGCGGGTCGTCGAGCTGGGGAGGGCGCTCGCCTGCAAGCCGCGCATCCTGCTGCTGGACGAGCCGGCGGCGGGATTGAACATCTCGGAGACCACCGAGATGGGAAAACGGATCGCGCGGATCCGGGGGGAAATGGGGATCACCGTCCTCCTCGTGGAGCACGACATGGCGCTGGTCATGGACATCTCCGACGAGATCGTCGTGCTCTCCTACGGAAAGAAGATCGCCGAGGACGTGCCGAAGGCGATCCAGAGGAACCGGGAAGTGATCCGGGTCTACCTCGGGGAGAACGATGCTTAGGATCCGGAATCTCGAGGCGGGATACGGCCGGCTGAAGGTGCTCCGGAAGGTGTCGATGCACATCAACCCCGGGGAGATCGTCACCGTCATCGGCGCGAACGGCGCGGGGAAGACCACCCTCCTTCGGACGGTTTCCGGTCTTCTGAACGGCAAGGGGGGGGAGATCCTCTTCGAGAAGCGGGACCTCCGGAACGAGCCTCCCGAGAGGATCGTGTTCCTCGGCTGCTCGCTGGTGCCCGAGGGAAGGCAGGTCTTCGCCCCGATGACCGTCCGGGAGAACCTGGTGCTGGGATCCTACGTCCAGTACCGGAGGAAGCGGAAAGCGGAGGCGGAGGAGGACCTCGAGCGGATCTTCGGCCTCTTCCCCAGGCTGAAGGAGCGGGAACGGCAGCTTGCGGGGACCCTCTCCGGCGGCGAGCAGCAGATGCTCGCGATCGGCCGTTCGCTGCTTTCCCGGCCCCGCCTCCTCCTGCTCGACGAGCCTTCCATGGGGCTCGCTCCCCTGGTGGCCAAGGAGATCTTCCGCCACATCTCGAGCCTCCGGAAGGACCTCGGACTGACGATCCTTCTCGTGGAGCAGAACGCGCGGGCGGCCCTGGGGATCGCGGAACGGGGGTATGTCCTGGAGACGGGACGGGTGGTGCTCCAGGGGCCGTCGGAGGAGCTTCTTGCGAACCGGGACGTGCAGCGGGCCTACCTGGGTGTGGATTTGAACGGGAACCGGTAAACTATCCGGGAGCGGGAGGGCCGACGATGTACTGGGATCGCGACAAGGAGTGCATGGACCGGGAGGAGCTCGAGCAGACCCAGTTCGAGCGGCTGCAGTCGACCCTGAACCGCGTGTACGCCCACGTTCCCTTCTACCGGAAGAAGTTCGACCGGGAGGGGATCACCCCGGAGAGCGTGGAGTCGCTCTCCGACATCGTCCGTCTGCCGTTCACGACGAAGGAGGACGTGCTCGCGAACTATCCGTACGGGCTCTTCGCGGTCCCGCTCCGGGAGATCGTCCGGATCCACTCCTCTTCGAGCACGACGGGGACCTCGGTGGTAGGGTACACCCGCAACGACCTCAAGACCTGGAGCAGCCTGGTGGCCCGGGTCCTCACGGCGGGCGGGGTGACCAAGGACGACGTCGTGCAGGTGTCGCTGGGGTACGGGCTGTTCACCGGGGGGTTCGGCCTGCACTACGGGGCGGAGCGTGTCGGCGCCTCCGTGATCCCGGCCTCCAGCGGGAACACCGCCCGCCAGATCCAGATCATGAGGGACTTCAAGACGACGGCGCTGGTGTCGACCCCGTCCTACGCCATGCTGATCGCCGACACGATCCGGGAGATGGGGATCCCCGTCTCGGCCCTGTCGCTCAGGTACGGCCTCTTCGGGGCGGAGCCCTGGTCCGAGAGGATGCGGCAGCGGATCCAGGAGGCGCTGGGGATCATCGCGACCGACAACTACGGGATTTCGGCCGTCCTGGGCCCGGGGATCGCGGGGGAGTGCATGGAGCGCAAGGGGCTGCATCTCCACGAGGACCACTTCCTCGCGGAAGTGATCGACCCGGAGACGCTGAAGCCGCTCCCCGCGGGGGAGCAGGGGGAGCTCGTGCTCACCACCCTGACGAAGGAGGCCTTCCCGATGATCCGGTACCGGACCCGGGACCTGACCCGGCTCCTCCCGGAGAATTGCCGGTGCGGGCGGACGGGCCGGCGGATGAGCCGGGTGACGGGGCGGACCGACGACATGCTGATCATCCGGGGGGTGAACGTCTTCCCCTCCCAGGTCGAGTCGCTGCTCCACGAGGTCGCGGGGGGCGAATCCGCCTTCCAGCTCGTGGTCGACCGGAAAGGTCCGATGGACGAGGCGACGCTCCTCGTCGAGGCCGGCGCGGATCCCTCCTTCGAGTGGGAACGCCGGCAGACCGGCGTGCTGGCGGAGGCGATCCGGAAGCGGCTGGCGCACGACCTGGGGATCGCCCTGGAGGTGAAGCTCGCGGGGGAGGGCACCCTCGAGCGGGTCGAGGGAAAGGTCCGGCGGGTCGTCGACCGGCGGATGCTGTGAGGGACCGAAGGTGAGCACGGGAACCCTGTACATCGTCGCGACGCCGCTGGGGAACCTCGAGGACATCACCCTGCGGGCGATCCGGGTCCTCCGGGAGGTCTCGGTCGTCGCCTGCGAGGACACCCGGCGCACCGTGAAGCTGCTGAACCGCTACGAGATCCGGACTCCCCTGTTCATCTTCCACGAGTACAACAAGATGCGGGCGGGGAAGAACATCCTCCGGCGGCTGCGGGACGGGGAGAGCGTGGCCCTCGTGTCGGACGCCGGAACCCCCGCCATCTCGGATCCGGGGTACGAGCTGGTCCGGGAGGCGATCGCCGCCGGGGTTCCCCTGGAGGTGGTCCCGGGGCCCTCGGCGCTCGTCGCGGCCCTGGTGGTCTCCGGTCTCCCCACCGACCACTTCGCCTTCGAGGGGTTCCTGCCGGCCCGGAAGGAGAAGCGGCGGAAGGCGATGAAGGCGCTGGCCGGGGAGACGAGGACGATGATCTTCTACGAGTCCCCCCAGCGGATCGCCGGATTCCTCCAGGATGCTGCGGAGATCTTCGGGGAGCGGCGGGGCTGCGTCGTGCGGGAGCTCACGAAGATCCACGAGGAGATCCTCCGCGGGACCCTCCCGGAGCTGGCCGGGGAGATCGGCGGCCGGGACTCCGTCCTGGGGGAGGTCACGGTGGTGGTGGGAGGGGCGCAGAAGACGGTCGAACTCTCCGTCGAGGAGATCGTGCGGGCGGCCCTCGAGGACGCCTCCGGTTCGTCGCGGGACCTCACCCGGGAGATCGCGGAGCGGACCGGACTTTCCCGCAAGGAAATCTACGCGGAGATCCTTCGGCATCGGGGGAAATGAAACCGGGGCGGGCGGCCCCTTCGGGCGCCCGCCCCGCGGGACCGCATCGCTCCCCGGACTATTTCTTGTTTGCGCTCTCCGGTGCGAGCAGGGAATCGGTCACGTTGGTCACCAGCCCGTGGAAGGCCGCCTTGGCCTTCGCGAAGGCCGGGTTGGCCAGGATGCTCTCCAGGGCCGCCAGGTTGTCCATGTCCACCTGGACGACCCTCTGGGGCGAGGCGCCTCCGAGCAGGCTCCTGTAGGTCCGCACCGCCCGGACGCCGGAAAACTTGAGCCAGAGATTCTTCCCCGCCCGGCTCCGGTATCTTTCGTATTCCTTCTGCTTCCCGGGGAGAATGTCGAACCGGTACTGCAAACGGGGGGACACTCCTTGTATTATCGCCGAGAAAACCAGGAGTGTCCCCCCCAATCTTCGGGTCAATCGACGCGCAGCACGATCTTCCCGAACTGCCTCTTTTCCTCGAGGCGCCGCACCGCCTCCTTGATCTGCCCCAGGGGAAACACCGAGTCGACGACCGGGCGGAGCCGCCCGTCGTGGAACATCCGGAGCATCTCGGCGAACTCCCCGTGGGTGCCCATGGTGGAGCCGAGAACGGTGAGCTGGTTCCAGAAGATCCTCGCGATGTCGGTCTCCGGGTTCGGGCCGGTCGTGGCGCCGCAGGTGAGGAGCCGCCCGCCGCGGGCCAGCGACGCGATCGACTGCTTCCAGGTGGCCTTCCCCACGGAGTCCAGGACGATGTCGACCCCCCGCTTCCCCGTGATCCTGCGGGCCTCCCGGGCGAAGTCCGTAGCGGAATGGTCGATGGCGAAATCGGCCCCGAGCTCCTTCGCGCGGGCGAGCTTTTCCGGGCTTCCCGACGTCACCCCGACGGAGAGGCCGAGCATCTTCCCGATCGAGAGGGCCGCGAGCGAAACCCCCCCTCCGATCCCGAGGACGAGCAGCGATTCCCCCGGCCTGGCCCTCGCCTTCGTGACGAGCATCCGCCAGGCGGTCAGGAAGGTCAGGGGGAAGGCGGCCGCCTCCTCGAAGGAGAGCCCCTTCGGCTTCGGGTAGGCGTTGATCCCGGGCGCCACCACGTATTCGGCGAAGGTTCCCGCGATATGCTCCCCCAGGAGGTGGAAGGTGACGCAGAGGGAGTGCTCCCCCTTGAGGCAGAACTCGCAGGTGCCGCAGTGGATCCCCGGGTTGAGGACCACCTCGTCCCCCTCCTTCACCCCCGTGACGCCGGGGCCGGCCGACTCGACCACCCCCGCCCCGTCGGCCCCCATCACGTGCGGGAAGGGGACCGGGATCCCGGGAATACCGTTGCGGACGAAGATGTCGAGGTGGTTCAGGGCGCCGGCGCGGACCCGGACCCGCACCTGCCCCGGCCCCGGGACCGGGGCCGGAAGCTCCCCGAATTCGATGACGTCGAGCGGTCCATGCTTCCGGAGATAGGCGGCCTTCATCGATCGGGTTCCTCCGGCCTCATTCGGTGATCTGCGCGCGGCGAAGCAGCTCTTCGAAGGCCGGCAGGTCGATGTGGAGAAGCGCGGCCGCCTTCTCCCGGTTCCCTTCCGCAAGGGCGAGGGCCTGGAGGACCATCGGCCTCTCGAGCTCCTCGATCGACAGGCGGATGTCGGCGGAGACCGCGGGCGCTTTCTCCCGGGCCTTTCCCCTTCGCGATTTCCGTCCGTAGAGGATCTCCGGGGGAAGGTCCGCCGCGTCGACCACGGTGCCCTGCTTCTTCCGCGAGGAGATCGCCGTGACGAACTCCTGCAGCTCCTGCACGTTTCCCGCCCACGGGTAGGCGCTGAGCGCGTCCAGGGCCGTCTGGCTGAACCCCCGCAGCGGCTTCTTCCGCGCCTGGTTCCCTTCGAAGAGAAAGTGGTGGAGCAACAGAGGGATATCCTCCGTCCGGTCCCGGAGCGGCGGCAGGACGATCGTGCCGGGAACCAGCGCCTCCCGCAATCCGGTGGAAAAGGTTCCCTTCGCCACGAGCTCGCCGAGGTCCTCCGAGGTGGAGGCCAGCAGGCGCACGTCCGCTTCCAGCTTCCCGCTGCCGCCGACGGGAGTGAAGGTCCGGGTCCGGACCAGGTCGAGGATCCGCTCCTGCGCCATCGGCCCCGCCGCGTCGATCCCGGAAAGAAAGAGGGTCCCGTGGCCGGCCATCGGGATCTTCCCCGGGTGCGGCAGGACCGCCTTCCCGAAGGCGCCGGCGGCATGCCCGAAGAGATCGCTCAGGAGAGCCTCCTCTCCGACCCCCGCGCAGTGGACGGGGACGAAAAGGCGCTGCGATCGGGAACTGTGAAAGTGGAGGATCCGGGCGAAGAACGCCCGCCCCGTGCCGCGCCCGCCGACGAACAGGACCGGGGTGTCCGCGTCTGCGAGCCGGTGCACCGCGGAGAGGACCTCCTGGATCCTCGGGCTGGTTCCCACGACCGCTCCCAGCAGGTGCCCGCCGCGCGATTCCGCCTTCAGGAAGAGATTCTCCTGCCGGAGCAGCTTCCGGTCGTAGGCCTTTCCGACGAGGTTCAGGACCTCCGCTCCCTGGAACGGTTTCGTCAGGTAGTGGAAGGCGCCCGCGCGCATCGCTTCGATGGCGGTGTCCACCGTCGCGTAGCCGGTCATCAGGACGACCTCGGCCTCGGGCTGGATCTTCTTCGAGGTCCGGAGCAATTCGATCCCGTCGGTCCCGGGCAGCTTCAGGTCGGTGAGGACGACGTCGAACCGGTCCCGTTCGAGCCTCTCGACCCCCTCGTTCCCGGATTCGGCCGTCTGGACCTCCCAGCCGTCCATGCCGAGGAGATCGCCGAGAAATCCGAGGACCTGGGGCTCGTCGTCGACCACCAGAATCCGCTTGCGGGACGCGATCTTCATCCTATTTCCTCCGGATGGCCCACAGGATGGCCGCGCCGCCGCAGGCGAGAATGAGCAGAAACGACGCCACCTCGAGTCGCCGGAACCGGGAGCGCGCGCTCTTCTCCGCGGCGGCCCGCTTCTCGTAGGACACTCCGCTGGAGGCGCTGTTGTCGGCGTTCCCGGTCACCGCGGCCGGGAGGAGGGGAGCGAAGAGGAGGAGGAGCGCGAAAGCCGTTGCCCGCAGGAACCGCCCCCGACGACCTCCACGCTTCCCGTCCCCTGGGAATGTGCGCCGTATGGCCGAAGCCGGTCCGGTCATCGTCCTCCTTATACCACGAAACGGAGCGTCCGGCCGCAGGATGCGCAGCGGTCCCCCGACAACCCGGACAGGTTCGTCCGGGTTCCGCGCCGCCGTACCGCCACCCCTCCGCAGCGGGGGCAACGGGTGTCCTCGGCCCCCTCGAGGGAGAAATTCCCCACGTACACGTAGGGGAGCTTCTTCCGTGCGATACGCCAGGCCGCCGCGAGCCGCTCCGGCGAAGTGGGGGGGGCGGAGTAGCGGTGCTGCGGGAAATACCGGGAGAGGTGGAGCGGGATCTCCGGGTCGATCCCGGCCACGAAGTCGACCACCGCGCGGACCGCCTCGTCCGAGTCGTTCTCCCCGGTGACCAGCAGGCTGGTGACCTCCACGTGGGTGGCGGCGGCGCTCTCGCGGATCGTCTCGAGCACCGGCGGGAGCATCCCGCCGCAGTTCTTCCGGTAGAACTCCGGGCTCATCGACTTCAGGTCGATGTTCATCGCGTCGATCACCGGGAGCAGCTCCCGGAGCGGCTCCGGGGAGATGAACCCGTTCGTGACGAGGACGTTGACCATCCCCGCCTTCCGGAATTCCCGCGCGCAGTCCAGGACGAACTCGAACCAGATGAGCGGCTCGTTGTAGGTGTAGGCGACCCCGACCGACCCCCCCTCCCGCGCGGCCCGGACGAGCTGCGGAATGGGTACCGGAACGAGCGGGGCGCCCCCCTCCACCAGGAGGTGGTTCTGGCAGAATCCGCAGTGGAAGTTGCAGCCGATCGATCCGATCGACAGGATGTGGGTTCCGGGGCGGAAGTGGTAGAGCGGCTTCTTCTCGATCGGGTCGACCTGGACCGCCGCCACCTTTCCGTAGGTCAGCGCGAGCAGGGTGCCGTTGCGGTTCTCCCGCACCCGGCAGATCCCCCGTGTTCCCTCCCCGATGAGGCACCGGTGCGGGCAGAGCCCGCAGCGCACCGCATCCCCCTCCGGGGCCCACCAGGAGGCCGTTCTCTGCTCAGCGGCGCACATCGAATTCCGGGAAGTCGGCGGAGGGGGCCCGCCAGTCCACCCGGATCTCCGTCACGAGGGCGCCCGGAGGCCCCTCGCTCATGAAGGCGATCACCCGCTCCACCGCGGCCGGCTCCCCCTGCAAAACCGCCTCGACCCTTCGGTCCGGAAGGTTGCGGACATACCCGCGGACCCCGCATCCGGATGCGACCTCCCGGGTCGAGGCGCGGAAGAAGACCCCCTGCACCTTTCCCGACACGACGACATGCGCTTCGTGCCGCTCCTTCATCCGGGAATCCCCCCGCCGACCAGTTCGAGGAACTCCGCTTCCGAGAGGATCGGGACGCCGGCCTCCCGGGCCTTGTCCGCCTTGGACCCCGGATCGGTCCCCGCCACCAGGTAGTCCACCTTCCGGCTGATCCCCACCGCCACCGTTCCCCCTTCCCGCCGGACCAGCTCCTTCGCCTTCGCCCTCGGGATCTCCAGGGTTCCCGTGAAGAGGAAGGTCTTTCCCGCGGCCCTCCCCTCGAGGGGGGGCATCGGGACCGGCGCGACCTCCCGGAGAAGCAGGTCGACCGTGCGGGTCCCCTCCGGTGAGGAGAAGAACTCCGCGATGCTCCGGGCCACCTCGGAGCCGACCTCGTGCACGGCGGAAAGCTCTTCCGACGTCGCATTGAGAAGCGCCTCGAGCGACCCGAACCGCCTGGCCAGCACTTCCGCGAGATGCTCCCCGACGTGGCGGATTCCGAGGGAGTAGAGAAACCGGGAGAAGGATGGATTCCGGCTCCGCCCGATCGCGCGCAGGAGGTTGTCCGCCGACTTCTCCCCGAGTCGCTCCATCCCCGACAGCGTGTCCCGTTCCAGCCGGTAGAGGTCCGCCGGTTCGGCCACCAGCCCCTCGTCCACCAGCGCCGAGAGGATCTTCGGTCCCATCCCCTCGATGTCCATGGCGTTCTTCGAGACGAAATGGCGAAGCGACTCCTTCCGCTTCGCGACGCAGCCGCTCCCGGTGCACCGGTGGGCGGACTCCCCCGGAACCCGCGCGGCGGGAGAGCCGCAGACGGGGCATCGATCGGGCATCCGGAACGGCTCGCCCCGGCCGGCATCCCCGCGCCTGGCCGAGACCGACTCGACGACCTCGGGGATCACGTCGCCGGCCCGCTGCACGATCACCCGGTCTCCGGGTCGGATATCCTTGGCCTCCACGTTGTCCTGGTTGTGGAGGGTGGCCCTGCGGACCGTGACCCCCCGGACGGTCACGGGGGAGAGGATCGCGACGGGAGTCAGCGTTCCCATCCGGCCGACGCTCAGGACGATCTTCTCCACGGCGGTTTCCTGGCGGTCCGGGGAGAACTTCGCGGCGACGGCCCAGCGGGGGGAGCGGGAGGCCTCTCCCAGCTCCCGCTGGATCGCCAGGGAGTCGACCTTCACCACGATGCCGTCGACCTCGTACGACAGATCCCCCTTGCGTCGCTCGATCTCCCGGTAGAAGGCGAGGACCTCCTCCAGGGAGCGGCAGACCCGGCTTTCCTCCTGGTTCACCGGGAATCCCCATCGGGAGAGCAGTTCGAGCTCCTCCCGGTGGCTCGGGCAAGGAAGCGCCTCCGCCCCGGTCTGACCCGTTCCGTAGACCCAGAGGCGCACGCGCCGGCTCGCCGTCACCCGCGGATCGAGCTGGCGGACCGATCCGGCGGCGGCGTTGCGGGGGTTCGCGAACGGAGGCTCCCCGCGGAGTTCCCGTCCCCGGTTGAGGCGGAGAAAATCGGCCTTCCGCATGTAGACCTCCCCCCGGACCCTGAGGATGGGAGGAGGGGGCGGTACCCCGGGAGATCCCTGAATCCGCAGGGGGATGTCGGGAATCGTCCGAAGGTTCGCGGTCACATCCTCCCCGCGGACGCCGTCCCCCCGCGTGGCTCCCTGCGCGAGTACCCCGTCCTCGTAGGAGAGCTCCACGGCGAGACCGTCGATCTTCACCTCGGCCACGTACCCGAGCGTCTCCGGCTCGGCCCCCTTTCCGCGGAGGAACCTGCGGACCCTGGCGTCGAACTCGCGGAGCTCCTCCTCCCCGAAGGCGTTCTGGAGGGAGAGCATCGGGACCGTGCGCACGACCGTTCCGAAGGCTTCGACCGGCTCCGCCCCCACCCGCTGCGTCGGGGAGTCGGGGTCGGCCAGCCCGGGGTGCTCCTCCTCGAGACGCTGAAGCTCCCGGAAGAGCTGGTCGTATTCGGCGTCCGGAATCTCGGGCGCGTCGTCGCGGTAGTACCGGTCGTTGTGGTGCCGGATCAGGCGCCGGAGCTCCTCGGCGCGGAATCTCGGCGAATGCCCTGGCATCTCACCTCCGGGGGCGCGGGACGGGCGAAAGCCGCTGGCGGCCTTCCTGTCACAATTATACAATGGAAACCGGCGTCCCAATCCGGCCGGCGCACGGCGTGAGGGCGCCGGGAAGGGGTGCGCGATGGGATCGTTCTGGAAACGGCTCTTCGGGGCGGAGCGGCAGGAGGTCCGGCACCTCAGGAGGATCGAGGAGGAGATCGAGGAGCACAAGAAGCAGGGGGGCTGGAGCGGATCCCGCCCTCCCCGCCCCGGGCGCCTTTCCCGCTACGCCTCCTCCAGCGCGACGATCCCCGGGAGACGCTTCCCTTCCAGCAGCTCGAGGAAGGCGCCGCCCCCGGTGGACACGTAGGACATCCTGGAGAATAGACCGGCCTTGTGCAGCGCGGTGTCGGTGTCCCCTCCCCCCACGATCGTCGTGGCGTCGCTTTCCGCCAGCGCCCGCATGAGGGCGAAGGTCCCCGCCGCGAACGGGGCGAGCTCGAAGGCCCCCATCGGTCCGTTCCACACGATCGTCTTCGCGTCCTGGAGCGCCTCCCGGAAGAGGATGGATGTGGCCGGCCCCACGTCGGCGGCCAGCCATCCGTCCGGGATCTCCTGGACGGGAACCGCCTTCGTCGCGGCCGAGGCGTCGAGCCGGTCGGCCACGACGACGTCCACCGGGAGATAGAGGCGCACCTTTCTCCCCTCGGCCTCGGCGAGCACCTGCTTCGCCGTCGCCGTCATCTCCGCCTCGTAGAGCGATTTCCCGACCGGGAATCCCTGCGCGGCGATGAAGGTGTTCGCCATCGCTCCCCCGATCAGGATCTTGTCCACCTTCCCCAGGACGTTGTGGATCGCCTGGATCTTCCCGGAGATCTTGGCCCCTCCGAAGACCGCCGCGAGCGGGCGCGCGGGGGAGACGAGCGCCTTCTCGAAGAAGGCGATCTCGTTCTTCAGGAGCAGCCCGGCCGCCTTCTCCCTCACGAAGCGGGTCACCGCGACGTTCGAGGCATGCCCCCGGTGGGCGGTGGCGAAGGCGTCGTTCACGTAGACGTCGCAGAGGGCGGCCAGCTGCCTCCCGAACGCCTCGTCGTTCTTCTCCTCCCCGGGATGGAACCGGACATTCTCCAGGAGGAGGATCTCCCCGGGGCGCGCGGAGGCGGCCGCCTTCTCCACAGCCTCCCCCACGCAATCGGGGACGAAGCGGACCCCCTTCCCCAGCAGCGACGCGAGGCGGGGCGCCACGGGGGCGAGGCTCATTTCCGGGACCGTCTTCCCCTTCGGCCGCCCGAGATGGGAGAGCAGCAGGATGACCGCCCCCTTCTCCGCCGCGGTCCGGAGGGTGGGCAGGACCGCCTGGATCCGGGTGTCGTCGGTGACGGCGCCCGCCTTGTCCAGCGGGACGTTGAAGTCGACGCGGATCAGCGTCCGCTTGCCCGTAAGATCCATCTGGTCGATCGTGCGGATCTTCATTCCGCGCCTCCTCCTCTCCGGTCTGCGTGTGATGGTACCAGAATCCGGGAATGCGGTTGAAGGGGAAGCTTCACAGGGCCGCCCGCAGGTAGGGGAAGAGGTTGAAGAGGAAGTGGAGCAGGATGGGAACGTAGATGCCCCCGGTCCGCTTCCTCGCCCACCCGAACAGGAGCGCGGGGAAGAAGGTGAGCGCCCGGTAGGGGGAGGCATGGATCACGAGGTGCCCCGCGGAAAAGAGGAGGGAGGAGGAAAGGACCGGCTCCCATCCCCTCTCCTCGAACGCGTCGTAGAGATATCCCCGGAAAAAGACTTCCTCGGGGAGCGCGACGAAGAGGGCCTGGCGAACCAGAAATTCCCACAGGGGAGGAAGCGCCTCCGGCGGAAGGGGGGGGGGAAGGACCCCGGGGAGGCGGGAGGCCGCGAGGTAGACGGCCGCTCCCGCCGCCGCCGTCCCGGCCAGGATCCGGAAGCCGGTCCCCCGGTCCCCGGGCGCCGTCCAGGCGGGCGGGCGGCCGCGCCGGTAGTGCAGGAAGGGGGTGTACAGGAACAGGGCGGCGCCGAGGATCTCCGGATGGAGCCAGACCGTCACCGCCGGCCACGCCGAGGCCACGCGCAGCACGATCACCACCGCCAGGAACAGGAGGATCGCCCGGAGGGGGAGGGGGCCGGGCCGCCGCCCGGAGCCGCGTTCCATCAGCGGCCGGGCCGGATCCGGTCGAACAGCTCGGGGAAGCGGTCGATCGTGAAGTCGGGCGGGTGCAGGGCGAACCCCTCCGCGCCCAGCCCGTAGGTCACCCCGCAGGTCGCGACCCCCGCCCTCCTGCCGGCCAGCACGTCGTTCACGGAGTCCCCGACCATGAGCGCTTCCGCGGGGTCCACCCCCTGGCCGGAGAGGATCGCGCGCAGCCCTTCCGGGTCCGGCTTTTTCGTCCCGAAGCTGTCGCCGCCGTAAACCTCCACGAAGTATTCCGACAGCGACAGGCCGTCCAGGATCGCCCGGGTCATCCCGATCGGCTTGTTCGTCAACAGCGCCATCTCGTAGGCGTCCATGTGCTCCCGCAGGCACTCCTCCACTCCCGGGTAGGGGAGGGTCGTCGCCAGCAGGTGTCTGCCGTAGTGATCGAGAAAGAGGTGAAGCGCCTCCCGGAGAACCGCCTCCCGCTCCGCTCCGAGCGACCGCCGGATCAGCATCGCCGCCCCGTTTCCGACGTACCGGAAGATCGTCGGATGCGGAAGGGGCTTGAGCCCGAAGGTCGTAAGCGTGTGGTTGACCGAGTTCGCCATGTCGGTCTTGGAGTCGATGAGGGTCCCGTCCAGGTCGAACACCAGGAGCCGCCGCACGCCGTCTTTCGGCAGGTCCCCTTTCCTGGGAGGTCGTTTCGGCATCTTCCCATTGTACCGGAAAACCGTGTCGGGGCGGCGAAGGCGCGCCCCGCAAGGTCCGCAGGCTGTAAACCCTCCGGCAAACCTTGCGGTTGACAGCCCCGGAAGGGTGAGGAAGAATGGGGGCACCGTGAGGACGGGGGAGGGCGATGGAACCATTCTGGAAAAGGATTCGGGAGGAGGCGATGTCCGGCGCGGGGATCTCCGCGGCGGACGCCCTTTCGGTGCTGCGCCTCCCGCAGGCCGACCTCTGGCGGCTCCTGGACGTCACGGAGGAGGTGCGCCGCCGGTTCAAGGGGGAGGGGATCCGGCTCTGCTCGATCGTGAACGCCAAGTCCGGGCTCTGCTCCGAAGACTGCTCCTTCTGCTCCCAGTCGATCCGATCGAAGGCGTCGATCCCGAAGTATCCGCTGCTCCCCGAGGAGGAGATGGTGCGGGCCGCCCGCGAGGCCAAGGAGAGGGGGGCGAGGGAATTTTCCATCGTCGTTTCGGGGCTTGCGATGCGCAGCCGGGCGGAGCTCACGCGGGTGGGGGACGCCGTCGAGCGGATCCGGGACGAGGTCGGGCTGGAGACCTGCGTGTCGCTGGGGACCCTGTCCGGGGAACAGGTCTCCTACCTGCTCTCCCGGGGGCTGCGGTCCGTCCACCACAACCTGGAGACCTCGCGCAGCTTCTTCCCCTCCGTCTGCTCGACGCACGACTACGAGGAGGACCTGCGGGCGGTCCGGGAGGCCAAGGCCGCCGGGGCCTGGGTCTGCTGCGGGGGGATCTTCGGGATCGGGGAGTCGGAGGAGGACCGGGTCGAGCTGGCGATGACGCTGCGGGAGCTTGCGGTCGACTCGATCCCGGTGAACTTCCTGAACCCCGTGCCAGGAACGCCCGTGGAGGGGAAGCGGGAGCTCACCCCCTTCTGCTGCCTGAAGATCATCGCCATGATGCGGCTCTGCCATCCCGGGCGGGAGATCATCGTCTGCGGGGGGCGGGAGGTGAACCTGCGCGACCTGCAGGGGCTGATCTTCGCAGCGGGGGCCACCGGCACGATGGCGGGGAACTACCTGACCACCCGGGGTCGCCCGGCGGAGGAGGACCTGCAGATGATCCGCGACCTCGGGCTCTCCCTGCGGCCGGCATGACCGATCTCTCCTTCCTCGACCGGGAGATCGACGCCCTGAAGGCGAAGGGGCGCTACCGGTTCCTCCGGCGGCTCTCCTCCCCGCAGGAGGCCGTCGTCGTCATCGACGGAAGGCGGCTTTGGAACTTCTCCTCGAACAACTACCTGGGACTGGCGAACCACCCGGCCGTCGTGGCCGCGCTTTGCGAGTACGCAAACCGGTACGGCGTGGGTGCGGGGGCATCGCGCCTCATCAGCGGCCACATGGACGCCCACGCCGAGCTGGAGGAGGCGGTGGCCCGCTTCAAGGGGGCGGAGGCCTGCCTCACCTTCAGCGCCGGGTACATGGCGAACCTCGGGATCCTGCAGACCCTCGGCGGGCCGGACGCGACGATCTTCTCGGACGAGTGGAACCACGCCTCCATCGTGGACGGGTGCCGTCTCTCCCGCTCCCCGGTGGAGGTGTACCGGCATGCCGACGTCTCCCACCTCGAGGAGCTGCTGCGCGCCTCCCGGGCGCGCCGGAAGATCGTCGTGACCGACGGCGTCTTCAGCATGGACGGCGACATCGCACCCCTGCCCGCCATCGTCGAGGCGAAGGAGCGGCACGGGGCGATCCTGGTCGTCGACGACGCCCACGCCACGGGAGTGCTTCCCCCCGGCGGCCGCGGGACGGCCGACTTCTTCGGCCTCTCCGGCCGGGTCGACATCCGGATGGGGACCTTCTCCAAGGCGCTGGGGACCTACGGCGCCTACCTCTGCGCGACGCGGCGGATGGTGGAGTACTTCATCAACCGGTGCCGCCCCTTCATCTTCAACACCGGGCTTCCCCCGGCCCTTGCGGGGGCGACGCTGGCCGCGCTGCGCCTGGTCGAGGAGAACCCGGAGATCCTGTCCGCCCTCCGGCGCAACGGGGCGATCTTCCGGGAGGAGATGGCGGCGCGCGGCCGGAGGGTCTTTTCGGAGACCGCGATCTTCCCGATCCTGGTGGGGGGGGACGCGGACACGATGGCGGTCTCGCAGGCGCTGTTCGACCGGGGGTTCTTCATCCACGGGATCCGGCCCCCCACGGTCCCGGAGGGGACGGGGCGGCTGCGGCTGACCCTCATGGCCACCCACACCCCGGAGATGGTCCGGGAGGCGGCGGAACGGATCGAGGAAGCGCTTAAGGAGAGAGGCATTGGAGCGGACGGAGCGGCTGCGCCGGCAGGATAAACAGGCGATCTGGCACCCGTTCACCCAGATGGCGGACTGGGAGAAGGAGGCCCCCCTGGTGATCGAGCGGGGGGAGGGGAACTACCTCTTCGACACCGACGGGAACCGCTACTTCGACGGGGTATCCTCACTCTGGGTCAACCTGTTCGGCCACCGGCGGCGGGAGATCGACGAGGCGGTCCGGGAGCAGCTCTCCCGGCTCGCCCACTCCACCTTCCTGGGGCTGACCCACGAGCCGGCGATCGAGCTGGCGGGGAAGCTGCTGGCGGTCGGTCCCCCGGGGCTCTCCCGCGTCTTCTACTCGGACAACGGATCGACGGCGATGGAGATCGCCATCAAGATGGCCTTCCAGTACTGGAGGCAGAAAAAGGGGGGCGGGAAACGGGAGGAGTTCCTCGCGCTCTCCGGGGGATACCACGGGGACACGATCGGCTCGGTCTCCGCGGGGGGGATCGATCTCTTCCACGGCATCTTCCGCCCGCTCCTCTTCCCGGTGCGCCGCCTGCCGATGCCCCACTGCTACCGGTGCCCGTACGGACTCGCCCGCCCTTCCTGCGGGCTCCACTGCGCGGAGCGGATGGAAGAGGAGGTGCGGGAGCGGGCCGGTTCGCTGGCCGCGGTGGTCGTCGAGCCGCTCGTCCAGGGGGCGGCGGGGATGATCCTGATGCCGGAAGGGTACCTCGGGAGGCTGCGGGCGGCGACCCGGGAGTGCGGCGTCCTCCTGGTCTGCGACGAGGTGGCGACCGGCTTCGGGCGCACCGGGACGATGTTCGCCTGCGAGCAGGAGGGTGTCTCCCCGGACATCCTGGCGGCGGCCAAGGGGCTGACCGGGGGGTACCTGCCGCTGGCCGCGACGCTGGCCACCGAGGAGATCTATGGCGCGTTCCTCGGGCGGTTCGAGGAGTTCCGGACCTTCTTCCACGGGCACTCCTACACCGCGAACCCGCTCGGGTGCGCCGCCGCGCTGGCGACCCTGTCCATCTTCGAGCGGGAGGATGTCCTCGGACGGGTCCGGCGGCTCTCCGCCGTCCTGTCGGCCGAGCTGGGCCTCCTGGAAGGGCGGCCGCACGTCGGGGAAATCCGCAGGAAAGGGCTGATGGCGGGGATCGAGATCGTGAAGGACAGGAAGACCCGCGAATCCTTTTCCCCGGCGGAAAAGGTCGGCCAGAGGATCGTCCGGAAGGTCCGCGAGCAGGGGATCCTCCTGCGCCCCCTGGGCGACGTCGTCGTGCTGATGCCCCCCCTCTCCTCCACGGAAGCGGAGATCGAGCGGCTGGTCCGCGCGGTGGACGGGGCAATCCGGGAAGTCGTTCCGGGGTAGCGCCGGTGGGCCGGGCGATCCTCATCACCGGGACCGACACCGGG
>MGPV01000049.1:0-9875 GCA_001797615.1 Deltaproteobacteria bacterium GWC2_65_14 | reverse complement strand
AGTCGGGCTGTCCCGCGGGGGCCGACGGGAAGCCGTTTCCCGCCGACGCCGCCGCGCTTCGCGACGCCATGGCGCCGGGCCTTCCGCTCTCCGAGGTCTGCCTCCATCCCCTGGCGGCTCCTCTCTCCCCGCACCTGGCGGCCCGGCTGGAAGGGGTCGCGATCGACCCCGGGCGGGTCCGCGAGGCGGTCCGCTCCGCGGCCGCGGCCGCGGATATCGTGCTCGTGGAGGGGGCGGGGGGGATCGCGGTGGAGCTGGCGGAAGGATACTCCTTCGCCGATCTCGCGCGGGACACGGGGATGGCCGTGCTGGTGATCGCGGAGGACCGGCTCGGGGTGCTGAACCACCTGAAGTTGACGATCGGATACCTGGCGAGCTCGGGACTCGCACCGGGCGGGGTGATGTTGAACGGGCGCTCCGCGGAGCCTTTTCCCGCGCGGGAATTCAACGAGGAGGAGGTCCGGCGGATCGCAGGGGACCGGTACCTCGGGAGGATCCCGCACGGGGCGGACTCCCTGCCGGAGGAGATCTTCTCCCGCTTCCGAAACGCAAGGATCTGACCCGCGGGGGGGCTCTTCCCGATATAATGACGCCCATGTGCCCGCGGCCGCGGCGAACCCTCCTCGAGCGGGGGAGACGAATCTTCCGGTACATCTACCTCCGCCTGGTCCGGGTCGGAGGGGACCCGGTCCACGCGGCGCTGGGCTTTGCCCTCGGCGTCTTCCTCGGCGTCTTTCCCACCTTCGGGCTGGGGATCCCCCTCGCGCTGCTCCTGGCCTCCCTCTTCCGGTGGAACCGGGTCTCGGCGACGCTGGGCTCCCTCGTGATGAACCCGCTCACCACCCCCTTCTTCTGGAGCCTCTCCGGGACGGTGGGGGCGGCGATCTTCCACGCGGACGCGAAGAAGGTGCTGCACAGCGTGCGGAACGGGGAGAGCTTCCACTCCCTGACCGCGGCGGCCGGCATCTATCTCGCCGGAAACCTGGTCGTCGCCCTCGTGTTTTCGGTGGGCGCCTACTTCGTCGCTCTCCGGGCGGTCACCCTCTACCGGCGGAAAAAGAGGGAGCGCAGGATGCGTCTGCGGGAGAGCGGCTAGCGGCTACCCGCTCTTTCCCCGGTCCACGATCCACACCACCCCGAAGCTCAGGAAGAAGAGGGCCAGCAGGGGGAGCGCCATCAGCGTGAGGTTGAAGACGTCGGGCGTGGGCGTGAGGACGGCGGCGAGGACCGTGCACCCCAGCACGGCATGCCTCCAGTTCTTCCGGAAGAAGGAGGGGCGAAGCCACCCGATCTTCGCCAGGAAGTAGGAGACCAGGGGAGCCTCGAAGGAGACGCCGAGGGCGAGCAGCATCGTCCCGCAGAAGGAGATGAACCGCCGCGCCGAGATCATCGCCCGGAACTCCTGCGTCTCGAAGCCGACCAGGAAGCCGATGCCGGCGGGAAGCAGGAGAAAGTAGCCCAGGAGGACCCCGGCGGAAAACAGCAGGGTCGCCATCGCGATGACCAGTCCGCCGAGCCGGTTCCACGCGGGGAGCCTGGCCGCCACCGTCCCCTGCCACAGGAGCCAGACGCCGACCGGCAGGGAGAGCGCGATCCCGCAGTAGAGGGCGATGGAGAGCATCGCCAGGAAGCCCTCGGAGGGGTCGTAGGCGACCAGTCGCCGGTTGAGCAGTCCCGCCAGGCGCAGCAGGATCGCCTCGGAGAAGCGGAAGCAGAGGCCGGTGAGGGCGATCACGACGATCGCGTAGACCGCCACCCCTTTCCGGGCCTTCTCGACCTCTTCGAGGATCCCTCCGAACCGCCCCTTCAGGCCCTCCCCGGCATCGATCATCGCACGGGGGATTGTATCCTTCCGCGGCCCCCCCGGGAAACCGGAGAAATCGGCCGGGGTGGATCATCCCACCGTGAGGAAGGGCGGTCCGAAGCGGAGGGTGGGCTGGGCGTCGCCCACCGGGACCCCCTGACCCTCCTTCCCGCAGGTGCCCAGGCCGAAGCCCAGGTCGTCGCCCACCCGGTCGATCATCCCGAGCGCCTCCGGCCCGTTCCCGGTGATCGTCGCGCCGCGGACCGGCTCCCCCTGCCGGCCGTTCTCGATACGGTACCCCTCGGCGACCTCGAACATGAAGTCGCCGGTCACCGTGTTCACCTGGCCTCCTCCCATCTTCCGGACGAACAGCCCCCGGTCGACCGACCGGAGGATCTCCTCCGGGGAGGAGGTCCCGGGGAGGATCACCGTGTTCGTCATGCGGGGGATCGGCCGGTGCCGGTAGGATTCCCGGCGGCCGTTTCCGGTGGGCGGGACCCCCTCCTTCCGCGCCAGCAGCCGGTCGTAGAGAAACCCGCGCAGGATCCCGTCCGACACGAGGAGGGTCCGCCGGCCGGGCGATCCCTCGTCGTCGATCCCGAACGATCCCCGCTTCCCCGGGATCGTGGCGTCGTCCACGATCGACACGAGGGGGCTCCCCACCCTCGTCCCGAGGGAGTCCCGGTAGACCGACATCCCCCGCCGTGCGAGGTCCGCCTCCAGGCCGTGTCCGACCGCCTCGTGGACCATCGTGCCGCCCGCCTCGGAGGACAGGACCACCGGCATCCTTCCCCCCTCGATCCTCCTCGCGGAGAGGGCGCGCAGCGCCCGGCCGGCCGCCTTCTCCGCGAGCGTCCCGGGGAGGACCTCCTCCAGGAACTCCCAGCCGGCGGTCCCCCCTCCGGTCTCGTATCCCATGGTCAGCCCGGATCCGTTCCCCGCGACGCACTGCACCGTGAGCAGCGTGAAGGTCTGGCGGTCGGCGGCGAACACTCCGGGGTGGTACGCCACCTCGATCCGGCGCTCCGCCTCCCCGTAGGTCGCCCGGACCTGCCGCACCGATCGCGAAGCCCCGCGCGCGACCCGGTCCATCGTCCGGACCAGTTCCACCTTCTCCGCGATCCCCCGGGTGGAGGGGGGAACCCGGACCGGCGACGGGTTCTCCGCCATGGTGGGCGACGCGGGAAGGGAGACGGGGACTCCACCCCCTTCCGCGTACCGGGAGAGGTCCCGGGCGAGGGAGAGCACCGCATCCCCGGCCCTGTCTGTCGTGTAGGCGTAGTAGGTCTTCTCCCGGAAGACGAGCCGGATCCCGATCCCGGAATCGGTCCCCTCCAGCACCCGCTCCACGCGGCCGTCCTCCAGCAGGACGGAGAGGGTCCGAACCTCCTCGAAAAAAAGCTCTCCGCATTCCCCCCCGCGCGACAGCAGGGAGGAAAAGATCGAATCCAGGTCCAGCCCGGCAAGCATCCTGATCCTCCAGGGGAGCGTTTCGCGCATCCGGCCGGAGAGGCCGGACGGTGCGGCGTCCGCTCCGATTATGTATACTACACTGGAAAATGTACCCTCGAGGGAGCCCATGAGAACGGGAATCATCGTCGTGACCGTATCGCTGTTCCTCCTCGCCCCGGGAGCGGAGGCATTCCACGGGAACCTGTCCGGGATGCAGGCGCGCCTGGCCGGGAGGGCCTACTCGGAATTTCTGTCGGGCTACCTCGCATACCGGAGCGGCAACCTCGATGCGGCCCTCGGGGGCTACCAGAAGGCCCTCCGGTACGCGGAGAACGAGCCGGAGATCCTCTACGAGATCGGTAACGTCCTTGTGAAGAAGGGGAATCTGGACGAGGCCAGGGGATACCTGGAGCGCGCCCTCGAGGCCGACCCCGCCCATATCCGGTCCCGGTACCTGCTCGCGGGGGTCCTGGCCGCCACCGGAGAGAAGGAAAAGGCGGCCGGCCTCTACGAGCGGGTCCTCTCCGACCAGCCGGAGAAGGAGGAAACCTACCTCCACCTCTCCACGCTCTACGCGGAGAGAGGGGATTTTGCGAAGGCGGAAAAGATCCTCACCACGCTGGTCTCCCGGAATTCCGAGGCCTACTTCGCCTACTACTACCGCGGGCGGCTCCTGGCGGCGCAGAAGAAGTTCGAGGAGGCGCTGGCCGATTTCGACAAGGCGCTTTCCCTCTATCCCCATTTCGACGGGGCCCTGGTCGATTCCGGGGGGGTGCTCGAGATGATGGGCAAGCACGCCGAGGCGGAAGCAAGGTACCGGAAGGCGCTGGCGAACAACCCCGCGAACCCTTTCGTGCGGGAACGGCTGGGCCGGGTGCTGATCCTGGAGAAGAAGCTCGACCAGGCGGTCGGCCAGTACGAGGAGCTCAAGAAGTTCTCCGACGGGAACCTGGACGTCCGCGCGAAGCTGGGGCTTCTCTACCTCGACCAGGACCGGTTCGACGATGCGATCAACGAGTTCCGGTTCGTCCTGACCGCCCAGCCGGAAAACGGGCAGGTGCGCTATTTCCTGGCCACCGCCTATCTGGAAAATGGGCTCTATCCCGAGGCGGAGAAGGAGTTCCGCGCGATCCCCGATTCCTCGCCCGTCTACCGGGAGGCGATGCTTTACCTGGCGATGTCGCTCGGGAAGCGGAAGAAGCTCGACGAGGCGATCCGGCTGACGCAGGAACTCCGGGGGAAGTTCCCGGACGACATCGACCTCATGATCTTCCTGGGCACCGAGTACGAGGAGGCGAAGCGCTTCGAGGAGGCGCTCGCGGTCCTGGACGAGGCGGCGAAGAAGGATCCGGACAACGCGAGGGTCTTCTTCTCCCTGGGGGTCGTCTACGACAAGCTCGGGAAGCTGGAGAAGGTGGTTGAGTCGATGAAGCGGACGATCGAGCTCGAGCCGAAGCATGCCACGGCGATGAACTACCTCGGATACACCTATGCCGACCGGAACATGGAGCTGGACGAGGCCGAGCGGCTGATCGTGCGGGCCCTGGAGCTGCGCCCCGACGACGGATACTTCGTCGACAGCCTCGCCTGGGTCTATTTCCGGAAGGGGGATCTTCCCCGGGCGGAGCGGGAGATCCGGAGGGCGCTGTCGCTCATCCCGGACGACCCGATCATCCTCGAGCACATGGGGGACATCCTGGCGGGGGAAGGGAAGCACGAGGAGGCGGCCCCCTATTTCGAGAAGTCGATCGCGAAAGGGCACGAGAACCCCGAGGAGATCCGCAGGAAGCTGAAGCAGGTCCGCAAGGGCGACTCCGGCCTGAAGTGACGCGTGTGGCGCTTCTTCTCCTGCCCGCCCCCGGAAGGAGGCCGCCCTGCCGGAGCGGCCCGGGAGCAACGGGGGCGCCGCTCCTGATGGCGGTTCTCTGCGCCGCCGCGCTGGCCGGCTGCTCCCCGTTCCGGTACCGGCTCGCGGGGGAGGAGGCCGGAAAGGCGGCCGCCCTCTTCGCGGGGGCCTCCGGCATCCCCTACCCGATCGTGGCGTCGTTTTCGGGAACGGCGGAGGTTTCGGGCCGGGTCCTCCCGTTCGTCGCGGGGGTGCGCTCGCGGGGTCCGGTGGAGGAGACGGTCGGGTTCTACGACCCCATGGGGCGCGCCGTGCTGTTCCTTACGAACGACGGGGGGCGCGTGACCGTTCAGCGCGGGCCCGCCGCGGGAGAGTTTCCCCCGGGGAACCTGCGGCCCGTCCTCGCGGGGCCGGTTTCGCTCGGGCGGATCCTGGCCGGCGCCCCCGGGTACCCGGTGGAGGGAGGGGAGGCCGGGAGGACGTCCGAAGGGGGATGGGCGTTCCGGGACGGGCGCCAGACCCTCTTCTCCGACGCGGGACGGCGGCACCTGGCCCGCGCGGAATACGGCATCTCCGGTACAAGGATCACGGTGGCCTACCCGGGCCGGGATTCCTCCGCGCCGCCCGGCAGGGTGGAAGTGGAGCTCCCCGGGGTCCGGATCCTCCTGCGGAGGGATGTGGAATGAGCCGCCGCACACGGGTTGCGCTTCTGTTCGCCCTGGCCTTCCTGGCGGGATGCTCGGGGGAGAAGAAGGAGTCGAAGGGGGGGGCGGCTGCCCCGGCGCCCGCGGGCCCCCCCGCCTACGGGGACGCCATCGTCGAGGGGAGCATCGGGGACGTGAGCGGCTTCCTCTCGGCCGTCACCTCCGACTCCGCGTCGCATGCCGCGGCGAACCATGTCTTCGACGGGCTGGTCCGCTACGACCGGAATCTCAAGCTCGAGGGAGAGCTGGCCGAATCCTGGGAGGTATCGCCCGACGGGAAACGGATCGTCTTCCGGCTGCGCAAGGAGGTGAAGTGGCAGGACGGCGTCCCGTTCACCTCGGAGGATGTGCTCTTCACCTACCGGAGGATGATCGACCCGAACACCCCGACCGCCTACGCGGAGGACTTCAAGCAGGTCAAGAAGGCGACCGCGCCGGACCCGCATACCTTCGTCGTCGAATACGACAAGCCGTTCGCGCCCGCGCTCGCCTCGTGGGGAATGCATGTCCTCCCGAAGCATCTCCTGGAGAAGTACCCCGACATCTCCCGGAGCCCCCTCAACAAGAAGCCGGTGGGGACCGGCCCGTTCCGGTTCCTGGAGTGGAAGACGGGGGAGAAGACGGTCTTTACGGCGAATCCGGAGCATTTCGAGGGGAGGCCCTACCTCTCCCGCGTCATCACCCGCGTCATCCCCGACCCGGCCACGATGTTTCTGGAGCTCAAGTCGGGCGGCATCGACATGATGGGGCTGACCCCCCTCCAGTACACGCGGCAGACCGAGACCGCCGAATTCCGGAAATCCTTCAACAAGTACCGCTACCTCTCCTTCGGGTACACCTACCTGGGGTTCCGCCTCGACCACCCGCTCTTTTCCGACAGGAGGGTCCGGCAGGCCTTCGCCCACGCCGCCCACAAGAAGGAGATCATACAAGGGGTCCTCTTCGGGCTCGGGCAGGAGGCGACGGGCCCCTACAAGCCGGGGACCTGGGTCTACAACCCGGACGTGAAGCGGTACGCCCACGACCCGGCGAGGGCGAAAGCCCTCCTGGCCGAGGCGGGATGGAAGGACGCCGACGGCGACGGTATCCTCGCGAAGGGGTCCCGGAAGTTCGTCTTCACGGTCCTGACGAACGCCGGGAACGAGAGCCGGGCGAAGACCGCCGCGATCCTCCAGCAGAACCTGGCCGCCGTCGGGGTGAAGATGGAGATCCGGACGCTGGAGTGGGCCGCCTTCATCAACGAGTTCGTCGACAAGCGCAAATTCGACGCGGTGATCCTGGGCTGGAACATCACCCAGGACCCCGACCAGTACGACATCTGGAGCTCGAAAAAGACGGGCCCCAAGGAACTGAACTTCGTGGGGTTCAAGAACGACGAGGTGGACCGGCTCCTCGAGGAGGGGCGGCGGACCTTCGACGTCGAGAAGCGGAAGAAGGCCTACTTCCGGATCCAGGAGATCCTGGCGGAGGAGCAGCCCTACGTCTTCCTCTACTACCCGGACGCCCTCCCGGTCGTGCACAACCGGATCCACGGGATCGAGCCGGCGCCCGCGGGGATCTCCTACAATTTCATCCGGTGGTACGTGCCGACGGCGCAGCAGCGGTACACCACCTTCCAGCAATAGGGGACCGATGCTTCGCTACATCGCCCGGCGCCTGATGCTGTCGATCCCGCTGCTGCTGGGAATCAGCCTGATCTCCTTCCTGGTCATCTACGCCGCCCCCGGGGGGCCGGTCGAGATGTCCACCGACCTGAACCCCAAAGCCACCGCGGAGTCGCGGGAGAGGCTGCGCGCCTACTACGGGCTCGACCAGCCGGTTCATGTCCAGTACCTGCGGTGGCTCGGGCGGATGGCCACCCTGGACTTCGGGGAGAGCTTCTCCCGGGACGGCCGGAAGGTCTCCGAGAAGATCGCGGAGCGGATCCCCGTCACGCTGGCGATCAACGTCCTGTCGATGCTCCTGATCTTCGCGGTGGCGATCCCCCTGGGGATCACCTCCGCGGTCCGGAAGGACTCCTGGTTCGACCGGATCTCGACGGTGACGGTCTTCGCCGGCTTCGCCGTGCCCACCTTCTGGCTCGCCCTGCTCCTGATGATCCTGTTCGGCGTGAAGCTGGGGTGGCTTCCCATCTCCGGGCTCGTCTCCCTGGAGCACGATTCCCTGGGGACGGCGGGGAAGGCCTGGGACTATGCCCGGCACCTGGTCCTTCCGGTCTTCGTGTCGGCCTTCGGGGGGGTGGCCGGCCTCTCCCGGTACATGCGCTCGAACATGCTCGAGGTGATCCGGCAGGACTACATCGCGACGGCGCGGGCGAAGGGGCTTCCCGAGCGGAAGGTGGTCTTCCGGCACGCGATGCGCAACGCCCTCCTCCCCTTCATCACGATCCTGGGGCTCTCCATCCCCGGGCTGCTCGGCGGGTCGGTCATCTTCGAGTCGATCTTCGCGATCCCCGGGCTGGGGCAGCTCTTCTACCAGTCGGTGATGTCGCGCGACTACCCGCTGATCATGGGGGCGCTGGTGATCGGCGCCTTCCTGACCTTGATGGGGAATCTCCTTGCGGATGTCGGCTACGCCATGGCCGATCCGCGGATCCGGACGGAGTAGGGGAGGCGGCATGGGCGCGGAAAGCGGCTCCATCTTCCGGGACTTCCTGCGGCGGCTGGCGCGAAACCGTCTCGCCGTCGCGGGCGGGGTCGTCGTGGCGTGCCTGTTCGTCGTCGCGGCGGCGCCGGGGCTCTTCAGCCGGCACGATCCGAACCGGATCGAGATCCTGAAGATCCTGGACCCCCCGTCGGCGGATCATCTGATGGGGACCGACGAACTGGGGAGGGACGTCCTCTCCCGGATGGTCCACGGGGCGCGGATCTCGATGAAGGTCGGCTTCGTCGCCACCGGGATCGCCACCGCCATCGGGCTCGTGATCGGGCTCCTCGCCGGGTTCTACGGGCGGTGGGTGGACGCGGTGCTGATGCGCTTCGTCGACGTGATGCTCTGCTTCCCCTCCTTCTTCCTGATCCTGGCGGTGATCGCCTTCCTGGGACCCTCGATCCTGAACATCATGGCCGTCATCGGGCTCACCTCCTGGATGGGGGCCGCGCGGCTGGTCCGGGCGGAGACCCTCTCGCTCAAGGAGCGGGACTTCGTCGCGGCGGCGAGGGCCCAGGGGGCCGGGAACCTGCGGATCATCTTCCGGCACATCCTCCCCAACGCCCTTGCGCCGATCCTGGTCTGGGCCACCCTGGGGGTGGCCGGCGCCATCCTCGTGGAGTCGAGCCTCTCGTTCCTGGGGATCGGGGTGCAGCCGCCCACGCCGTCCTGGGGGAACATCCTCACCGCGGGCAAGGACAACATCGAGTTCGCCTGGTGGCTCTCCGTCTACCCCGGGCTCGCCATCCTGGTCACCGTCCTGGGCTACTACCTGCTGGGCGAGGGGATCCAGGACGCCGCCGACCCGCGGCTGAAGGGGAGGTGACCGGTGCCCGCGCGTCCCGGCCCGCGATCCGATCGGCGCGTGACTCCCTCTCGCGAGGGCGCTCGGGAACGGCTGCGCCGCCTCGGAGGGGGGCTTCGCTCCGAGCTCCCTCCGCCCGGAATTTTTATCTCCGCTCATCCCCCCATCCTTCGGCTGGCTCCGCCGGGTTGCGCGCCCCGTCGCGAGGGCGTGCGGGAACGGCTGCGCCGCCTCGGAGGGGGGCTTTGCTCATGGCTCGCCGTGCGATGCACCCGCCCGGCTGCGCGTTACTTGCTCCGCCCACCCTCCTGCGGCTTGCTCCGCCCCGGTGTGCGTCAATTCATGAGGCCGCGCGGACCGGTTCCGCCGGGGTCCGAGTCCTTTGCGGCGGCGCCGATATCCGGGGACCCGCAGCGATGCGGGGGGGGTCGACGAGGCGGCGGGGACATTCCTGGTTCAATTCCGGGTGGCGGTAGAGGAGTGTCCCCACAACAGGGTGCCAAATCCGGCGAGCGGAACGGCAGCGAGCGGGCGAAGATCGCGAGCGTAGCCGAGGGGACCTCCCCCGCGAGCCAGGGGCCCCGGTTGCAGGCTTCGCCAAGCCGAAGGAGGGGG
>MGPV01000048.1:3425-6849 GCA_001797615.1 Deltaproteobacteria bacterium GWC2_65_14 | reverse complement strand
GTGGAGCAACATGGCCGCGCCCTCCTTACCCTCAGCATACACCCATATGCGGCAAATAGGCAATACCCATATTCCGCAATGCCCTCAAAACGCCACGATCAGGACGCCGGATCACTTCACCGGCACACCGCAGCGCCGGGCGGCCTTGCGCAACAGGTCGTCGCGGGTGGCGATCGGAAGTCCTTCCCGCATGGCCAGCTCCAGGTAGGCCGCGTCGTAGGCCGACAGGTCGTGTTCGCGGGCCAGCGAAAGGGCGCCGTCCCAGGCCCTTGCGACGGACGCGTCGTCGACGGAGATCGGCAAATCCCGAAGCAGCTCCAGGAACCGGCGGGACTGCGCCTTCGAGATCCTCTTCCGGCGTTCCGCCGTCACCAGGACGTTGGCCACCTCCAGCGGCCAGACCGAAGGGACCACGGCGCCGGTGCCGGCGAGATCGTCGAGGACCGCATCCGGATAGGGGCCCGCCTCGTCCTCGAAACACCATCCCATCGCGACCGAGCAGTCCAGGACGAACCCGCTCACCGGCGGCGGCCCTCCTCGATCATCTCCCGGACGGGGATCCCTCCCAGCCGGATGCCGCGGCGGAACTCCTTGAGCTTCCGGATCGTTTCCCGGACCGCCGTCCTGTCGGCGGCGGACGCGGGGACGAGCATCGCCACGGGGACGCCCTTCCGCGTGATGGAGATCCGCTTCCCCTCCGCGACCTCCTTCAACAGCGCGGGCAGGTGCGTTTTCGCCTCGTATGCTCCGACTCTCTTCACCGCGCCCTCCTGCAGACCAGTATATAGACCAGTCTACAGACCTGTCGCCCGAAGGTCAACCGCGCGCGAGGCCGCGCTTTCATCGTCACCTGCCGGATCCTTCCAGCCCGATCCCCTTCAGGTCGGCGTCGCTTCCCCGGGTGAGGACCCGGCCGACGTAGAACCGGCGGAACGCCTCCGTTTCGTAGTCGGCTTCCGTGAAGTCGTACTCCCAGATCAGGGACTTGTTGACCGTGAACTTCATTGGCAGATCGTGCAAGCCAGCCCTCCGACCTGCTCGAAATGGCGGTCGGAGGTGAGGAGCTCCGCCCCGTGCTCCATCGCCTGGGCCGCGATCCACATGTCGTTGGCGGGAATCGGGGTCCCCTGGCGCCGGAGCTGGAGCGCGATCCTGGAGTAGCGGTCGGCGGTCAGGTCGCCCATGGGGACCACCTCGACCGCCTCGTGTTCGAGGAACCGGGCCAGCAGCGACATGTTGTGGTCGAAGCGCGTACCGTTGCGGAACCCGAACAGGATCTCCCCGAGGACCACGGGCGAGACCAGGACCGAGTCGGAGGCGGCGATTCTTGCGACGGTCGGGGCGTGCTCCATCCGGTAGAGCGCGTACACGTTGGTGTCGATAAGGAGCTTCACTTCCACATCTCTTCGTCGATCTCTTCGAAGATCCGGATGGCCTCTTCGAACTCTTTTGCTTCCTGAGCCGTCCAGCCTCCCGCAAGCTCCGCAAGGGATGCGCCGCGGGGCGTCCTCTTCTTTCCCCCGCCAGGGCTGCCGGCGCCGGCCCGGACAAGCTCGAGGACCACCTTGTTCAACGATTTCCCCGACTCCTTCGCCTTCCGGACCAGGGCCTCCTCCAGCTCGGGGTCGGAGATCCGGATCGTGATCTGCTTCATGACTCACCTCCCGAACCATGATGAGTCATTTTATGCCTCACGCCGGTTTTCGTCAATCCGTCCCGCCCCATCCGTCCCGGCAGATCCGTCCCGGGTCATGAATTTCGGCTTCCGGGCGGTTGGGGCAAACCTTTATACCTCCTTCGAAGGAGTACCAATATTCTTCCCTGACATTTCCTATCCCGTTCCCTTGCGTCAAGACGGCGTTCCGTGGGTTCACCGCTCTCCGAGGATCCAGGGGGTCAGCGTGGTCACCTGGTACGAAAGCTGGAGCCGGGCGGAGAAGTCGGTGCCGGAGGGGCCGGGGAGCCCGCCTTTCGTGGAGACGCGGTCGATGACGGCGGAGGCCTCGGCCCGCCACTTCTCCGTGAGCCAGCCGCTCAACCCGGCGGACCACAGCGTCCGGCGCTCCCCCGCGGAGGGGCCGCCGTCGCGCAGAACCCGCTCCCAGGAGAGCGTTCCCCAGGCGGTCGGGAGGAACCAGTAGCGCGACTGGACTGACCAGTTCCTCGCGCTCCCTCCCATCGGGTGGCCGAGAATGTCTCCGCGGTAGGTGTGGGGGTAGGCGGAGTGGCCGTACCAGTTGTCGCCCTTGTTCTCCCCGCTCCAGGTATCGGCATACTCGGCGCGCAGGTCGAGGCGGTCGAGGGAAAGGATGCGGGGCAGGTAGAGCCCGTAGAGGTTCGCGAACCGGTCGTCCCAGGGGAAAAAGATCCGCCCCCAGTGGCTGCTGTCCTCCGCCCCGCGCTCCATGTAGATCTGTACCGGCTGGGAGGGGAAAGGAAGGGTGAGGGTGACGTCCCATCCCCCCAGCGTGTTGCTCCGGTCGGAGGGCTCGTTGTCGCCCAGGTAGGTGTCGAAAAACTCGGAGATCCCGTTGTCGCGGTCGTCCCCGCCGTAATGCAGGACGCGGGAGAGGCCCAGCTCGATCCAGGGGCGCGGCTGGAGGGCCAGGCGGGTCCCGGTGAGGATGGAGTGGGAGTGGAGCGGCTTCTTTTCCATCCGGGCGGCGAAGAAGTCGTACTGGAAGCTGCCGAGGAAGGCCAGGCGCCCGGTGGGCCGGATCGGGACCGGGTTGTGGATCCGGACGCCGGGGTAGGGTTGCGCGTTGTTCGTGAAGAGGAGCGCCCCGCGGCGGCCCGGGCCGTACCAGGCCGAGATCTTCCCGGCCTGGACCGTCAGCCAGGGGTAGCCGGCGGAAAGGGAGGCGTCGAGCAGGCGGTTGCCGTCGTCCCCCCCTTCGCCGAAGAAGGAGGCGGCCCGAAGCTGCCCGCTGAAGAAGGGGGCCTTCTCCTCGCGGGCGAAGAAGTAGGCCTGCCCGCTCCACCCGGCGGGGACCGGGATCCCCTCGTGGTTCCACGGGGTGAACCGGGAGTCGGCATGGCCCCCGGCAACGGTCAGGCGCGCCGACTCGGTCGGGGCGGCGTACAAGGAGAGCCACCGGATCAGTTCGGCGTCGATCCCTTCCAGCCAGGCCGACCGGGAGGCTTCGCCCGTTGCAGCCCGGACCGCCGCCATCGTGTAGGGGCGGGTGTTGAGGAGGAGGCCGGGCAGGTACCCGGAGGCGGCCAGCTTGTCGATCGCCGCGTAGACTTCCGGCTCGTCGGCGAGGAACAGGTCGGCGGCGGCCGCGGTCCGGGGGTGAAGGACACCCGCCAAGGCGAGTGCGAACACCCACGCGGTCATCAGAACCGGGACGTTCCTGAGAAGTCTCATCCCGGTTGCCTTCATGGTGTGAACCCCTCTATGGACCATTCTTTAGACAGGTCT